>JADDQZ010000074.1 GCA_016781085.1 Actinomycetota bacterium | reverse complement strand
AGTTGCGGTCGGGGTCGCGATCGCCGCGCGCGCGCCCGTTGCGCCGGCCGCGGTCGCGGCCTTCCCCACCGCCTCCTCCACCGCCGCCCGACCCGCCGGTACCAACCGTGGCGAGCTCCTCGCGCGTCTTGCCGGCGATGTCGGGATCTTCGGCAAGTCGCAGGCCGATGCGACCGCGCTCACGGTCGACTTCGACGACGCGGACCGCGATCTCGTCGCCCTTGTTGAGGACTTGCTCAACGGTCTCGACGCGCTGGCCCGGCGACACGTTGGAGATGTGCAGGAGCCCGTCAGTGCCCTTGGACAATTCGACGAAGGCGCCGAACGTGGTGGTCTTGACGACCTTGCCCTTGAACTCGTCGCCGACTTCCACTTCCTTGGTCATCGAGCGGATCCGCTCAACGAGGGCGTCGCCCTTCTCGCCGCTGGTGGCGTAGACCAGGATGGTGCCGTCTTCGGAGATGTCGATCTGGGACTCGAACTCCTCCTGGAGCGCGCGAATCGTTTCGCCGCCCTTGCCGATGATCATGCCGATCTGGCTGGTGTCGATCTGGATCGAGGCGATGCGCGGAGCGTGCTTGGACAGCTCCGTGCGGGCCTCGGAGATCGTCGCGTTCATAGCGCTGAGGATGAAGAGCCGCGCGTCACGTGCCTGGGCCAGCGCATCCCGGAGGATGTCGAAGGTCACGCCGGTGATCTTGATGTCCATCTGCAGAGCCGTCACGCCCGCTTCTGTGCCGGCCACCTTGAAATCCATGTCGCCGAGGTGATCCTCCACGCCGGCGATGTCGGTGAGGACCGTGTAGTCGTCGCCTTCCTTGATGAGGCCCATGGCAACGCCGGCCACCGGTGCCTTGAGCGGGACGCCTGCGTCCATCAACGACAGCGACGAGCCGCTGACCGAGGCCATCGACGACGAGCCGTTGGATTCGAGAATGTCCGACACCACGCGGATCGTGTACGGGAAGTCGTCTTGCGACGGGATCATCGGCACGAGGGCGCGCTCGGCCAGTGCGCCATGACCGATGTCACGCCGCTTGGGGCCCCGCATGAATCCGGCTTCGCCGACTGAGAACGGCGGAAAGTTGTAGTGGTGGAAGTAGCGCTTGGAGGTCTCGAGCCCCAGGTTGTCGAGCCGCATCTCCTCGCGGGTGGTGCCGAGCGCCACAACGCTCAGCGCCTGCGTCTGCCCACGCGTGAACAGCGCCGACCCATGAGCCCGCGGCAGGACGCCGGCTTCGATGTCCAATGGCCGCACTTCGGTTGTCCCGCGACCATCGGGCCGCATTTTGTGGACAGCGATGCGCTCGCGGATCATCGTTTTTTCGAGCTTGTCGAAAGCGAGCTGGGCGCGCCGGCGGTATTCAGCGAAGGTGTCGGCCGTCGGCTCGCCGGAGTAGCGGACGAGTACTTCTTCGGCAACCGCGTTGATCGCTGCTTGGCGCTCGAGCTTGTCGTGGACCTGCGTGGCATGGGCCAGCGCCTCACCATGGGACTGCTGGATCTGGCGGACGAGGTCCGGGTCGGCTTGCTCGCCGGAAACTTCGAGCTTTGGCTTGGACACCTTGTCGGCGAGCTCGCGCTGCGCCGCGCAGAACTGCTTGATCGCCTGGTGGGCGATGTCGAGCGCGTCGAGGATCTCGGCTTCGGGCACCTCGTTGGCGCCGGCCTCGACCATCAGGATCGCTTCCTCCGTACCGGCGACCACAAGGTCCATGTCGGCCGTCAGGAGCGCCTCTTCGGAGGGGTTGATGACGAAGTTGCCTTCAACCTTCCCGATGCGCACGGCGCCAACCGGCACCGGAAACGGGATTTCGGAGATCATCAGCGCCGCGGACGCGCCATTCATCGCGAGAATGTCGTAGGGGTTGACGTGGTCAACCGACATCGTCGTGGTGACCAGCTGCGTCTCGCGCCGCCACCCCTTGGGGAACAAGGGGCGCAGAGGGCGGTCGATGAGGCGCGCGATCAGCGTCGCCTTTTCTCCGGCACGACCTTCGCGCTTGAAGAACGAGCCAGGAATGCGGCCCGCCGCGTACATCCGCTCTTCCACGTCCACCGTCAGCGGCAAGAAGTCGACGTCGCGTTCGTTGCCCGCGGTAGCCGTGCTGAGGACGACCGTGTCGCCGACCCTGACCACTACGGCGCCGGAAGCCTGCCGGGCGAGGCGCCCCGTCTCGAAGTGGAACTCCGTTCCGCCGATCTCCACGGAGACGCGCTGGACTTGACTCATGAATTCCTTTCCTGCCGCTCCTCGGTGAGCGGACCTGCCTATTTCAACTTGATTCGTAAGGCGGGATGGTAGCGATGCCGTTACCCGCTCAGGGCCGGTGCGAGCCGTCCGGTTCGTGAGAGACTGTTGCTGACGTGAGCAGACGAATCGTGCTGCTGGGCGCCAGCGGCCACACCGGTCAAATGGTGGCCGCCGAGCTTGTTCGGCGCGGGCAGCGCCCCGTCCTGGCCGGACGCAGTCCAGAGCGTCTCGCCACGCTGGCTGAAGCCCTCGGCGGCCTCTCGTGGCGCCAAGCAGACGTCACAGTCGCAAGCAGCGTGCAGGAGTTGGTGCGCGCCTACGACGTGCTCATCTCCACGGTCGGTCCTTTCGCCCGCTTGGGCGAACCCGTAGTGGCCGCCGCGATCGACGCCGGCGCGACTTACCTTGATTCAAGCGGAGAGCCGGCGTTCATCCGGCGTGTGTTCGAAGACCACGGTCCCCAGGCTCTGGCGTCCGGGGTCGCGCTGTTGCCAGCTTGCGGCTACGACTTCGTTCCGGGCGCGCTCGCCGCGGCGATCGCGCTCGAACAAGCCAAAGGAGCGGCAACCCGCGTCGATGTGGGCTACTTCGTCGTCGCAGGTAGTGAGCCGATGAGGATGAGCAACGGCACACGCAACTCAGGGCCTGGGTTCATGCTCGGCAAGTCATTCGCGTGGCGCGATGGTGGGCTACGGGCAGCGCGCTTCGCCGAACGCGAGCGCGCTTTTGCAGTCGACGGATACGAAAGCCGCGCCGTGTCGGTCGGAGGAAGCGAGCATCTCACGCTGCCGACGACTTTCCCCCAATTACGAGAAGTCAACGTCTATCTCGGCTGGTTCGGCTCCCTCTCCCCTGCGTTACGAGCCGGCTCGGCCGCGCTGGCTCCTCTGCTGGCGTTGCCGGGAACGCGGGCGGCGCTGACACGGCTCGGCGAGGCAGCGGCACACAGAACTTCTCGAGGGAAGGTGGCGGCACCGAAGAAGCCGTCGAGCGAAGTGAACGAGCCGCAAACTGATGGAGCGTCGCGGATCGTCGCCATCGCGCATGCGGACGACGGACGACAAGTCGGCCGCGCCGACCTGCGCGGGATCGAGCCGTACGCCTTCACGGCCGCCTTCTTGGCCTGGGCCGGCGTTTGCGCCCTCGACAGGCAGGTGGCGGGGGCCGGAGCGCTCGGCCCGCTGCAAGCCTTCGGCAGAGCCGGCCTACAGGCAGGATGCGAGCAAGCGGGCATCAGGATCGCTTAAGTCGCACCAACTTCTCACTCGTCTACGGAGCTACGACGCCCGTAGCACCAAGGTGATGCCCGCCTACCACACCCTCACGCGCGTCCAGCGCCTTTCCCGGCCGCCGAGCGAAGTCTTCGAGTTCTTCTCGCAAGCGGAGAATCTCGAGCAAATCACCCCGCCCAGTCTGCGTTTTCGCATCGCCAGTCCGGCTCCGATCGAGATGCGCGCCGGCGCCTTGATCGAATACCGGCTCAAGCTCCGTGGTCTGCCGATCATGTGGCTGACGCGAATAGAGGACTTCGACGCGCCGCGGCGCTTCGTCGACGTCCAGCTCGCCGGTCCGTACAAGCTCTGGCACCACACCCACGAATTCGAGCCCGATGGCGAGGCTGGGACGCTCATGCGCGACACCGTCCGTTATGCCCTTCCAGCCTGGCCGCTGAGCGCGCCCGTGCAGCGGCTGGCAGTGCAACCGGAGCTCGAGCGCATCTTCGACTACCGAGCCGCGCAAATAGGCCGGCGCTTTTGAATCCTGAGCGGTCGCCAAGCGGACGGGCATCGGCGCTCCCCTCGCCGGCCCACGCGCGCGGGCCTAGTCCTCTTCGGAGGCGCGCGCCGGGTGCTGTGCGTCGCCGGCGGGCGTCGCCAGCAGGCGCAGCAAGTCCTCGGACGGCCGCCCGGCGTGCATCACGCCGTCGACGAACAGCGTCGGCGTGGTGACGACTCCGGCGCGGACGCCAGCGCGGAACTGGTCGCGGACGCGAGCCGACGTCTCCGATGCGCGACGATCGGCGTCGAAGGCGCTGACGTCGAGTCCCAATTGCCGCGCGCGGTCCCACAGGTGTGGGTCTTCCAGCCGTCCTTGGTCGGCGAACAGGGAATCGTGCATCGGCCAGAAGGCGCCCTGCGCGGCGGCGGCTTCTGCAGCGCAGGCGGCCGGCTGCGCACGGGGATGCGAGGAGCGGACGGGAAAGTGGCGAAAGACGGTTTGAACCGGGAGCTCACCCAACTGCTTTTCCAGCACCGCGCAATACGGGCATTCGAAGTCCGCGTAGACGATGACCAGGCGCCCTTGGCCGCGCACATGGTCGTCTTGCGAAAGAGGGGGAACCGGTGCTGAACGAAGTTCAACCGGAGTGCCGTCGCTCAAGCGCCGTTCAGGCCTTGGTCGCGAGCGCGTCGAAGATCAAGTTCGCGCCGGGCAGGTCTCCGGGCGTAGGAGCACGGTAGGACCACTGCACGCGCCCCTGTGGACCTGTCACGACGATCGCGCGCTCGGGAAAGCCCCCTGGATGCAACACGCCGAAGGCTGCACACGTGCGCCCTTTGGGCTCGAAATCCGAGAGTTGCTCGATGCCGATGCCGAGTTGCTGCTTGAACGCCTGCTGGGACCAGGTCGCATCACACGACACGCCGTAGAGCGTGGCGCCACATGCAGAGAAGTCGTCGCGCAGGTCGTCATAGACCGCGAGCTGGTCGCTGCACACCGGCGAGAAGGCGAACGGATAGAACACCAGGACGGTCGTGGTGCCAAGCACGTCGTCGCGATCGAAGCGCTTGCCCTCGTGGCGCTGAAGCGAGAACTCGGGCACCAGCTGCCCGGCCTCGACGATGGTCACGCTACTTGCGCAGGCCGAGCTCGCGTACGAGAGCGCGATAACGATCGACGTCTTGGCGCTGCAGGTAGTTCAGAAAACGACGACGACGCCCGACGAGCATGAGCAGGCCGCGGCGGGAATGGTGATCGTGCTTGTGCGTCCGGAGATGCTCCGTAAGCAGGTTGATGCGGCGGGTCAAGAGCGCAACCTGGACTTCCGTGGTCCCGGTGTCCTGCTCGTCCTTGCCGAAACGGCTCGCGATCTCGCGCTTGTCTTCTGCGGTCAGGGTCATGTTCGCGGGCGCAGGTTAGCAGTGTCGCGGCGCCTGGCGAGCGCCCGCAGGCACGTCTCGCTGGCGCGGGCCGTCCGCCTCGCCCGGTATCCGGCTCGCTCGCTGGACGCGCCTAGGCACCGCACGCGGTGGTCCCGCCCGCTCCCCTACGGGCGCTCATGCGCCGCGCACAGTGTCGCGGCCCGCTTGCTTGGCGTCGTACATCGCGCTGTCTGCTCGCTTGAGCAGCTCGTCGGGTGTTTCCCCCCGCCATACCGCCCAGCCGGCGCTGACCGAAACGCCCACCGGCTCGCCGGCTGCTTCGACGCTCACCGAAGCAGCCGTTTCACGCAACGATTCCGCGACTCGCCCCGCGCCTTCGTCGTCTGTATCGGGAACCAGGGCGAGGAACTCTTCGCCGCCGAGCCGACCCAGGTAGTCCTCGGCGCGCAGGCGTTCGCCAAGCGCGCGCGCCACCTTGACCAGCACCTTGTCGCCGACGCCATGCCCGTAAGTGTCGTTGAGCAATTTGAAGCGGTCCACGTCGATCATCACGACGGCGAGGCCGCGATCATGGCGCCGAGCGCTCGAGATCAAGGCCGCAAGCTGGTTCAACAAGAAACGGCGGTTGTAAAGGCCGGTGAGCGCGTCCTGATAGATCAGCGTTTCCAGCCGCTTGCTCTGAAGAAAGAGCTCTTCCTGAAGGCTCTTGGTGCGCGCCGCCGACTGCACGCGCGCAACGAGCTCCGCGGGGTTGAACGGCTCCAACAGGAAGTCGTGCGCCCCCGCCTCGAGCTCGCGCAATGCGCAAGCGTATTCAACCTCGTGATCCATGACGACGATTGCCGTGAAGAAGGCGTCTTGGTGAGCCTTGATCCGCCCGACCAGCGACGTACCCACCTGGCGCGACAACTCACCGTGCAGCAGCGTGACGTCAGGGGCCCATCTGGAGCACTCGTCTTCGACGGAATTGGCGTCTGGGACTTCGAGGACCTCGTGTCCGTCTGACTCGAGGATGCGACGGACTTCTTGGCGCACCGAAGGCTGCACATGCGCGACTACGACTTTCACATCTCCACGACTACCCGCGAGGACGGCATCGCTCCCGACTCGGCGAGGATCTTGCGCGAATGTTCTACGTCGCGCTGCATCTGCTCGATTAGCTCCTCTGCGGAATCAAAGCGCTGCTCGCCCCGCAGGCGGCCTTCGAACGTGACGCGCAGCCGCTCACCGTAGAGGTTCCCGGCAAAGTCGAGCATGTGTACTTCCACGAGCACGTCGCGCACCGTGTCGAAAGTCGGGCGCACGCCGATGCTCGTGGCCGCGGCGTGCCACTCCCAGCTTTCACCCCTTCGAACCGCGGCGCGGCAGGCGTAGATGCCCTGTCCCGGGAGGGCGAGCTTCTCCGACGGCATCAGATTGGCAGTCGGAAACCCGAGCGTTCGGCCACGCTGATCCCCGCGCACGACGGTTCCTCGCAGCTCAAACGACGCGCCGAGCAGCTGATTGGCCCGCTCCACCTCGCCGTTGGCCATCCGCGCGCGGATACGGCTGGAAGAGATCAGCTCATTCCCGTCGCGCACGAGGCCAGCCACCCGTGTTGTAAAGCGCCGGTCCGCGCGCAGAAGCGCTACATCGCCGCTGGCGCGGTGCCCGAAGCGGAAGTTTTCCCCGACCGATACGCGAGTCGCACCTACGCGCTCCACCAGGATCTCGGAAACGAAGTCTGCGGCGCTGATCCGGGCGAACGCTGCATCGAACGGGACCACGACAAGCTCCGCGACTCCCAACTCCGCCACGCGATCAGCTTTGACCTCAAGCGGCGTGAGCAGCGGCGGGGCGCCTGCGCCGCCGACCACCGCGCGCGGATGCGGCTCGAAGGTCAAGACCGTATCCGCGCCGCGAATGACCTCGCGGTGTCCGCGGTGGACACCGTCGAACTCCCCGACGGCGACATGCCGAGGTCGCGAAACGACGTCGGGCAGCCAGGTGACGCGCATCTAGGAGCGGAAGCCTACGACGGGTTTGAGCAGACCGTCCGCCCGCGGCTCGGCGAGCGCCACGAGTCCGTCAGGATCGACCAACCGCACTATCGATTCGGCATGTCCGGCAATCAGCTGGCCGAATCCGGCTTTGCGCCCTTCTGCGGGAGACAATTCGACTTGCGGCAAGAAGTCGATCGCTTCTGCCAGCGCGACGATGCGCTGCGGGTCAGCTTGGGAGACGTCGAAGTTGCCGATTGCGGTCCGGCGCAGCTCGGTGCAATACGCGTCGCCGAGGTCGGCAATCAGCGAGCGCACGTAGGTGCCGGCCGAGCACTCGATCGCGAAGGCGGCATGATCGTCACGGCGCCACAGCAGCTCAAAGGCATTCACGCGGACTTCCCGCTCAGCCAGCTCAACGGTCTCGCCGCGGCGCGCGCGCTCGTACGCCCGGACACCGCCGACCTTGATCGCCGAAAATGCCGGCGGCCGCTGGCGTACGACACCGGTCGGCAAGGCGAATGGCTCGGATGGCATCCGGCCTTGGGCAAGCTCGCCGTCACGATCGCCGGTGGTCGACGTCCAGCCGAGCCGCGCCACGGTTTGGTAACGCTTGGGTAGCGCCATGAGAAAGCGCTGGACTCGGGTTGCCCGCCCGACCAAGACCAGCAGCAGACCCGTTGCGAAGGGATCGAGCGTGCCGGCATGTCCCACTTTCACGCCGCGGCCCAAGTGCCGCCGGGTGGCGGCGACGACGTCATGGGAAGTGATGCCCGCCGGCTTGTCCACGAGAATGACGCCGTCTGTCACCTGCGCTGGGCACTGCGCCGCCATGCGATCGCGTTCAGAGCTGGCGCGCGACTTCGCGCCGCAGGACTTCGACGAGCGCCGGAAGCTCGAACTCGGTCGTGAAGCCGGCGGCACGTCGATGACCGCCGCCCCCCATCGCCCGCGCGATCAGCGAGACGTCCACGCGGTCGTCGGTGGCCCGCAGCGAGACCTTGCGCACTGGCTCGTCGAACAGCTCGCGCACCAGCGCAGCGACTGCCGTACCCTGCACTGCGCGCAGATGATCGATGATGCCTTCAGAGAAGCTCTCGTCGGCTCCGACCGCCTTGAAGTCCTCGCGTGAGAGGTGCGAGAGGATCAGGGCGCCGTCGTCATAGCGCTCCAGATTGGCAAGCCCCCGCGCCAGCAAGTTGAGCTTCTCCATGGCGAAGCCCTCGTAGAGGCGGCGGTAAATGGGATGGACGTCGGCGCCCGCTTCGATGATGTCTGCGGCCATCAAGTGCGAACGAGAAGTGGTGTTCTCGTACATGAAGCGCCCCGTATCGGTGACCAGCCCGACGTAGAGCGCTTCGCCGATCTCGCGGGTCATGTCGACGCGTAGGTCGGCCATCAGGTCCCAGACGATCTCCGCCGTACACGAGGCGTCGGGCACGACCAGGTTCGCGGAGCCGAAGTGCGTGTTGTCGTGGTGATGGTCGATGTTGAGCAGCTTCTCGCCGCCGGTGTGCAAGGCGGTGGTGCTGATGCGCGCGATGTTGCCGCAATCGAGAAATACGACCGTTCGCTCGCCGATATCTGCGGGTGGCGTGGTCACCAGCCCTTGGAGCTCGATCCAGGCGTATTCCTTGGGCAGCGGTAGGTCGTCGGGGGCGACGAAAGAGAGAACATCCTTGCCGAGTGCCGTGAGCACGCGCTGCATCGCGGCCAGTGAACCCACCGCATCGCCGTCGGGGCGCTCATGCGTGGCCAGCAGGAGCTTGTCGGCCGATTGCAGCCCGGAGCGAACGAGGTCGCGGGCGGCGGTCGCGGGATTCGTAAGGCTCACGAGGACCCCTCCTCCTCGAGCAAGGCCTCGATGCGCAGCCCGCGATCCAGCGTGTCGTCGTAGACGAAGTCGAGCGTCGGCGTGTGCTTGACGCGCAACTCGTCGGCCACCCTTTTCTGCAAGAAACCGTGCGCCGAGCGCAAGCCGTCGAGCGAGCGTTCCCGCACCCGCTCGTCTCCTAGAACGGAAACGAAGACGCGGGCATGGCGCAGATCCGAAGAAGTCTGCACCGAAGTCACGGTGACGAAGCCCACCCGTGGATCCTTCAAATCCTTCGTCACCGCCTCCGAAAGCACTTCCCGCACTGCCTCGTCGACGCGCCGTAGCCGGTCTGACCTCATCCCATGGACTGTAGGTCGTTCCACGATGTGACGACACGCTCGGTACGCACGCCGTAGGGAAACCGCTCCTCGAGGAAGCGGTCGATGGCGTCGGCACCCTGGTCGCAACGCGCTGGCGAATCGCCGCTCAAGGCCACAGCCAGCGTCGAGCGCTGCCACGAGTCTTGATGACCGACTTCGGCGACCGCCGCACTCAAACGCTGGCGCAACCAAGCTTTGACCGGGTTGAGCTCTGAGCGCTTCGCCTTCAGCGAGGCGCAGTCGGGAAAGTGCAGGTGAACCTTCAAGAGCACGAAGAAGGCGTCCGACAACCTGAGCCCCGACTGCGCGGCCGCTATCCGAGCGTCCGCTCGACCTGGCGGGTCTCGTAGACCTCGAGCTGGTCGCGTTCCTTGACGTCTTGGTAGTCCTTGAGCACGATGCCGCACTCGTAGCCGGCGGCCACTTCGCGCGTATCCTCATTGAAGCGCCGCAGGGAGTCGATCGCACCGTCCCAGACAATCGTGCCGTCGCGGACCAGCCGCACCTTGGCGCCGCGGGTGACGCGACCGTCGGTGACGTAGGAACCCGCGATCGTGCCGACGCGCGATGCTTTGAAGATGGCGCGCACTTCGGCGTTGCCGACCGTCTCTTCGACTTCTTCGGGCGCCAGCATGCCTTGCATGGCGTCGCGCAACTCGTCGATCGCTCGGTAGATCACCGAGTAGGTGCGGATCTCGATGCCCTCGCGCTCGGCGAGCTGACGTGCTTCTCCGACCGGACGGACGTTGAAGCCCATCACGATGGCGTCGGACGCCGCGGCGAGGTTGATGTCGGACTCGGTGATACCGCCGACCCCGCTGGTCACGATCGTCACCTGAACCTCGCTTTGCGGCAGGCGCGCGATCTCGTCTTCGAACGCCTCGAGCGAGCCCGACACGTCTGCCTTGAGGACGAGATTGAGTTGCTTGACCGCCTGATCGCGCTGTTCCTCGAAGATCGTCTGCAGCGACACGCGGCCACGTGCACTGACACGGGCGCGAGCTTCCGTCTTCAGGCGAGTGGCTCGTTCGCGCGCCATGTCGCGGGCCTTGCGGTCGTTTTCGACCACGCGCACGACTTCGCCCGCCTCGGGAACGGTGTCGAACCCGAGGATCTCAACCGGTTCACCGGGATGGACTGCCTTGATTTTCTTGCCCGTGTAGTCGTGCATCGCGCGAACGCGGCCCCAGTGCGCGCCTGCCACGACGGCGTCGCCGACTTTCAGCGTGCCGCGCTGGACGAGGATCGTGACCACGGAACCGCGGCCCGGGTCAAGCTTGGCTTCGATGACCACGCCGGACGCCGCGACATTGGGATTCGAGCGGATCTCTTGGACTTCCGCGATCAGCAACAGGCCTTCAAGTAGGTCGTCGAGACCTTGGCGTGTCTTGGCCGAGACGTCGACGAACATGGTGTCGCCGCCCCACTCCTCCGGCTGCAAGCCGAGCGTCGTCATCTCGGTGCGGACTCGATCGGGTGCCGCGCCTTCCTTGTCCACCTTGTTGACCGCCACGAGGATCGGCACTTCGGCGGCCTTGGCGTGGTCGACTGCTTCACGCGTCTGGGGCTTGACGCCGTCGTCGGCCGCAACGACGATCACCGCAACGTCGGTGACTTGAGCGCCGCGGGCACGCATGGCCGTGAAGGCCGCGTGACCGGGAGTGTCGAGAAAGGTGATGGCCTTGTCGTTGGTGTGAACCTGGTAGGCGCCGATGTGCTGGGTGATGCCGCCAGCCTCCCCGGCGGTCACGTCCGTGTCGCGGATGGCATCGAGGAGCGAAGTCTTGCCGTGGTCGACGTGGCCCATGATCGTCACGACCGGCGGGCGAAACTCGAGGTCCTCGTCGGCGTCGTCGAAGGCGGGTTCGTCTTCGACGTCGTCGGCGGCGTGGACGATCTCGATCTCCTTGCCGAACTCTTCGGCCAGGGTCTCCAGGGCGTCGTCAGACAGCGTCTGGGTGAGCGTGGCCATCTCGCCAAGTCCCATCAGCTTTTTGATGATCTCGGGAACCGCGACGCCCAGGTACTCGGCGACGTCCTTGACCGTGGAACCGGAGTTGACTCTGATGGTGTCGGGTGCGCGCTCGGGCGCCGGCCCCGCGGCAGCGGCCGCTTCCTGCTGGGCTTCGTAGAGCTGACGCCGGGCGCG
>JADDQZ010000071.1:30338-40518 GCA_016781085.1 Actinomycetota bacterium | reverse complement strand
TGCTGCTCCGGCTCCGGCTCCGGCTCCGGCTCGTCCTGCGCCCGCACCGCGACCTCCCGCGCCTCCGCCGCCACCGCCTGCGCCGGCTCCCGTCGATGACTTCGACAGTGATGACAGTTTCGACAGTTCTGGCTGATTGCGCATGAGCGTCATTTCCCGCGAGCTTGAACGCATTGAGCTGATCCTTCCCGGCTATCGCGTCGACGGACTTTTCGAAGAACGCGAGGACTTCGCGACGGTGTACGCCGGAGTTGCGCTAGACGACAACCGCGATGTCCTCATCACGGTGGTCAAGGATCAGTCGCAAGTCAGACGGATGCGTCACCGGCGATTTCAGTCGCAGAGACGCGCGGTCGTGGATGGCGGTCACCCAGCACTCGCGGAGGTACGTGACCTGCTGGAGGACTCCAACGCGATGTACCTCATCGTCGCGCGTCCCGACGGAATCCCGCTGTCTCAGTTGCTGCTGACCGGGCCGCTCAAGCCGGATCGTGCTCTGGCGTGCCTCGCTCCCGTCGCCGACTTGCTCGACGAGCGCTCAGAACAAGGTCGCGTGTCTGGAGACCTGCACCCAGCCAACATATTCGTTGGCGGCGCCGACGAACCGTCCGTAACGCAGCTTGGGCTCCTGGACGTGCGCCTGTTGCGGACGAGCACGCAGGTGAGCGCTGATCTGCTCGCCTATACGGCTCCAGAAATGCTTTTCGGACAAGACGTCGACCCGCGAAGCGACAGCTATTCGTTCGCGACGATCTTGTTTGAAGTATTGACCGGTCGGCTTCCCTTCGAGCTCGATCCAACGGCCGCACGGACACCGGCTCGAGCGGTACTCGTCAGCCGGCGTGCCGCCCCGGCCGCGCTCACTTCGGCGCTACTCCCAGCCGTGCGCGCCCAGCTTCGTCCCGGTGACGCCCAGGAACTAGATGCCGTCGTCGCCCGGGCGCTGTCCCCGCATCGCAACGCTCGCGTTAGCGCGGGCGTAGTGGTTGATGCTGCCCAGAACGCATTCAGAAACGCCGATCTGACCCCGGAACCTCGAGACAGGCCAGTGGGCCGCATACGGCCTGTTCGGGGCACGGCGCGGCGCTCGTCGAAGCCGTCGCGGCCGGCGCCACCGCCTCAAGTGGTGCCACACGCGCGGCGGCGTGCTACGCGGGCTGCTCCCGTTGCTCGCATCGCTGAGACGCCGCACGCATTGCGACGGGAAAAGGCGCCAGCGGCGCAAACGCCTAGGGCGCGTGTCGTCGCAGGCGCAGAGCCTGACGAGCGTGGGCCAACCACGCGCGGTCTGCTTTTCGGCGTTCTACTGGCTGCGCTTGTCGTGTGTGGGGCCATCGCCGGTTGGGCACTCGGATCCCAAGGTTCCCCTGATCTCTCAGACACTTCGCCGGCTACAACCACTCGGCGCGTGCAAAGCGACGCAGTTCGGCTCGAGTTTCCGTCGTCATGGCAGCGGACGCGCTCTGCGAGCGAAGCATCGGTACTGCCGTTGCGTGGTGCCATAACGCTGCAACCCCGTTTGCCGAGCGGAGAAGTCTCGCTCATGGGGGCGGCGAGGGCAGGAATGGTCGTGGCGCCAACCACTCCGGGCCTGCTGACGCCCGCGTTGCAGAAGCGGATACGGCCACCGTCAGCGCCGGAGGCCGTGCGCATAGGTGACTACGCCGCCTACCGCTACAGCAATCTGCGCCTGCGCGGATCCGACCGCCGCACGTCGATCTACGTCATGCCGACTTCAGGCGGAGTCGCGTCGGTGTCGTGTTCGGCGGATCCAGGTGACGCGTGGCTGCTTGAAGAGTGTGAGGCAATCGCAGCTTCCCTTGCTCCTGTCGGCGCCAAGGCACTGCCCTTAGGACCCAGCCGCGACTTCGCCAACCGGCTCAATGGGATGCTTTTGGAACTCAACTCAGATCGCCGGACACTGCGCAGGATTCTGCGCGACGCCAAGTCGGGGCGCGGCCAGAGCCGTCGCGCCGCGAGGTTGCAGAAGCGGTTCGGGGTCGCCGCAGGCAGCGTGGCGCGCCTGAAGCCGTATCCCGGAACGGCGTTCGTGCAACGGGATCTCACGGCCGATCTGCGGAGGATCAGCGACTCCTACGGATCTTTGTCTCGTGCCGCTGAGCGCTACGACCGGCCGGCTTATAAAGCCGCTGCAGGGTCGGTCAAGCGCGCCGAGGCAAGCTTCCAGGATCGGCTACGAGATCTACGCGAAGCCGGCTATCGCGTGCGCTGATATAGGGTCGCTGCCATGACCGACCCGGAGTCGCTTTCGTCGCTGCTCGAGGACTTCGTGATGCATGCGCGCGATCTGCTCGTGCACGCGGACGAGGCGGCACAGCTCAACGCGGACGGAAACGCCGGCTCGGCCGAAGCGGTGATCGTCGCCGCACGTCCCCTGCTCGAAGCACTGGCGCAGGAACACCGGGCCATCAGCGACGCCTATAACGCAGACACCTAAAAGCGGCGCGGGCGTCCGGCGGCCTGCCATACGAGCGCGATGAGCAAAGCTTGTAGCGGTAGCCGTGCCCATAGCGCCCATTCGGGAAACTGCGGGAACCGTTCGGCGGCAAGCGCCATGCCGACGTTGGCGGGAAAGATCGCCACCAGCGTGGCGATCAGCCACCAGCCGGCGCGTTTCGCCCACCGGCGATTGAGGATCCCGATGCCGCCGGCCAGCTCGGCGATTCCGCTGGCGAAGACCAGCGCCCGCGGAGCCGGCAGGACGGGGGGGATGATCGCTTCAAAGGCCTCCGGCGATGTGAAATGCAGGATCCCGGTGGTGATGAAGAGGACCCCAACCGGCGCTCGCCAGCGCAGCGACGCTGGTGCGGCAGGGGAGTCAGTCACTTTGACCTCGGCCGATGGTGGCTTACTTTGCCGGCCGGCCCCGTCTGTCCGTTTCATCGCTGCTCGGCTTTGCTCACGTCGCCCCGGCTTTGGCGTTGCATTCGCATGCAGCGGCGGGCATAACCGAAGTGACGTGGCAACGAAGACGAGACGCGTGGAATCCGCTGAGAAGTCGCCTGCGCACGGGCGGCTGCTCGCGGGCGAAGTCGGCGAGCTGGCTGGCGTCTCGGGAACGACGATCGGGCAATGGGCGCGACGTGGGTACATCCGCTCGTCGCAATCCGACGGTGATCCGCGTGTCTACAGCGTCGAAGACGTCATGGAAGCCTTGGTCGTCTCCTCGCTGCTGGCTCGGGGCGTCGTCCACAAGGACGTCAAACAGGCAATCGGAAGGCTTGCCGCTCGCGGGCGCTGGCCGCTCAACGAAGCGCAAATCGCCACGACGCTGGACGCGAAGCGGCCAAGAATCGCCTTGCGCGAGGACGACAACGTCTTCTTCCTGGGGCCGCGTGGCTGGCAGCTCAGCGTCGCGCCGCCCGCGCTTGAGGACGTGCGCCCGCGGCTGCGCTCGAGAAGCTGACGGCGACGGCGGCCTCAAACGGCGGCTTCTCCACCCGGACGCCATAGCTCGTCGCCGCCTTCCTGAGCCGCGCGGGCAAGGATGAAGAGAAGATCCGACAGGCGGTTGAGGTAGCGAACACATTCGGAGTTGATCGTGTCCCCACAGGCGACGGCTCGGCGCTCCGCGCGGCGGCAAACAGTGCGGCTGACATGAAGCAGCGCCGAAGCGGGGGAGCCGCCCGGAATGACGAACGACTTCAGCGGCGGCAGGTGGGCATTGACCTCGTCGCAGCGCTCTTCGAGCCATGTCGTCGCCGACGGGTCCATGCGCAGGCGCGCACGCTCGTCGGTCAGCGGAACACACAAGTCGGCTCCGACGTCGAACAAGTCGTTTTGGATGCGCTTGATCCAGTCCCGCTGTAGTGGCGGCAGGTAACCGAGGGCCAGCAGGAGACCTAGCTGGCTGTTGAGCTCATCGACGTCTCCGTAGGCCTCGACTCGAGCGTCGGTCTTCGCCACTCGGCTCATGTCTCCGAGATGCGTCTGGCCGTCGTCACCGAGCCGTGTGTAGATCCGCGTGAGATTGATCGTCATGGCCCGAGCCGACGGTAACATGGCGGGCGTTCAAGGTTGGTGGACAGGGAAGCCGGTGTGAATCCGGCGCGGACCCGCCACTGTCACCGGGTACAAGCCCTCTGTTGGTGCCGGAAAGGCACAGCCACTGGTGCGCGTTGCGCGCTGGGAAGGCGCAGAGCGGTAGTCCCGGAAGCCAGGAGACCTCCTGCCGACTGACAAGCCGAAACCCTCGTGGAAAGGGGTGGCTCCTAAGTGAAATCCGCGCGAATCGCCGCCCTCTTGGCGGAGCGTGAAGGCGGCGACCCGGAATGCTGTGCGGCTGCAAGTCAACCGCTACGACAACACCGGTGCCGGGGTGCCGGTCCCGTCTTTCCCCGTGACAGTGGCCCGGCGATAAGGCGCCGCTGGCTCGTCGCCTGCTTGATCTTCGTCGCGGCTGTGATCGGCGGCTGCGGAGAGCCGGCACAGCGCGAGGGCGCAGAAATAGACGTGACGCGCGACTACGGCGCTGAGCGCATTGGCTCGATCCGTCAGGAGACGCTGGCGCCCGGCGAGACCGCGATGCGGCTTCTGCAACGCGATTTCGACGTAGAGACGCGCTACGGCGGCGGGTCCGTGCAGTCGATCGAGGGCCGCTCGGGCGGGCGCCGGCGCGGCCGGTCGACCGACTGGTTCCTCTACGTCAACGGCATCGAATCGGACAACAAAGCGGCGAGCCGCCGGTTGGTAGGGGGCGAACGGGTGTGGTGGGATCTCCACGACCGGGACACGGTCATGCGCGTTCCGGCGGTCGTCGGGTCGTTTCCGGAGCCGTTTCTCACCGGAATCGCCGGTAAGCGCCGACCTATACGCGTCGACTGCGCCGACGACGCTGACCGCCATTGCGACGAAGTGACGGCGAGGCTGGGCGAGGCCGGAGTTGACGCCGTGGCGCGTGGGCAGGTCAACGGGCCGGCGGGGGCGGAAGTCTTTCGCATCGTGGTGGGGACTTGGAGCAAGATCCGCATCGATCCGACCATCCGCCATCTGGAGCGCGAACCCAGGGCGTCAGGCGTGTTCGCGCGCTTCGCCGACGAGGGCGCGCGGTTGCGCTTGTTGGACGAGCGCGGCCGCATCGGAGCCACTCTGGGGTCTGGCTCAGGCTTGGTCGCGGCTACACGCTTCGAGGGTCAGCAACCGACGTGGGTCGTGACCGGCACAGATTCGGCTGGAGTGGCTGCCGCGGCCGCCGTCCTCAACGAGGAGGCCCTCGCTCAGCGCTTCGCGGTCGCCGTGACCGAGGGCCAGCCGGTTGCACTACCCGTGCGAACCGATCTGGCGCCGTGAGCTACCGGCGTCGGGCGAGTCCTTCACATGCAGCGCGCGCGACCGTAAGCCTGTCGTGGTGCCTGGTCCTCGCAGCCATCGCGCTTTCCTTCGAGCATCCGCTGGTGCTGGCGTTACTGGTTGCCATGGTCTGACCGCCGCCTTCGCCGCCTACGCGCGGCCCCTGTCCTAGCTCCTCGTGACGAATTTGACAAATGTCGTCCGCTAGTTTTTTACGCTCGTGCAAATAGGTGTTCCCAAGGAAATAGGTACGGGTGAGAGCCGCGTGGCGCTCGTCCCCGACGTCGCCCGCCGCCTGAGCGGCGCGGGCCATCAAGTCATCGTCGAAGCGGGCGCTGGGCTGGCCGCCGGCCATGCCGACGCCGCTTACGCCGAATCCGGCGCGACCGTCGCTGACGCATCCGCGGCTTGGGCTTCGGAAGTGGTTGCCAAGGTCGGGGCTCCGGCGCCTGAAGAGATCGGCCATCTCCGCAGCGGCGGTGTATTGGTCGGCTTTCTCGCTCCGCTGACCAATCCCGACGCGGTCCGCGCCATTGCGGGCAGCGGCGCGACAGCTTTCGCCATGGAAGCCGTACCGCGTACGACTCGTGCGCAGTCCATGGACGCGCTGTCTTCACAAGCCACCGTCAGCGGCTATCGCGCCGTCTTGATCGGCTCTCACTACCTCGGGCGCTTCTTTCCGATGCTGATGACGGCGGCGGGCACCGTGCCGCCGGCGAACGTCTTCGTCTTAGGCGCTGGTGTCGCCGGATTGCAGGCGATCGCTACCGCGCGGCGCCTGGGTGCCGTCGTGATGGCTTTCGATGTCCGGGCCGCCGTGCAGGAACAGATCGAATCGCTCGGCGCGCGCTTCCTGGAGATCGAAGGAGCGGCAGACGCTTCCGGCAGCGGCGGCTACGCCCGTGAGCTCACTGAAGAAGAGCTGGCCGCCCAGCGTGCCGCGCTCGCCGCCCAGGTCGCGAAGTCCGACGTGGTGATCACGACCGCGCTCGTTCCGGGGCGGCCCGCTCCCAAGCTCGTGACCGCCGACGCGGTCGCGGCGATGAAGCGCGGCAGCGTCGTGGTGGATCTTGCCGGCGAAGCGGGCGGCAACTGCGAGCTCACGCGGCCCGGCCAGGCGTATGAGACCGACAACGGCGTGAACATCGTCGCGCCGCTCAACGTCCCCTCGACGATGGCCGAACACGCTTCTCAGCTCTACGCCAAGAACATTCAGGCGCTGCTTGAGCTCATGACAGGCGAAGACGGCGCTCTCAGGCTTGATTTCGAAGACGACATCATCGCCGGCGCTTGCATCACGCGCGACGGCGACATCGTGCACCCGGGCGCGCGTGCCGCCGCCGGGATGGCCTAGAAGGGAAACGACGCAATGGAACTCGTCACCGAGCTGGCGATCCTCGTGCTGGCCGCTTTCGTCGGCTTTGAGGTGATCTCCAAGGTGCCCAACACCCTGCACACGCCGTTGATGTCGGCGACCAACGCGATCCACGGCATCGTTTTGCTAGGTGGACTGCTGGTCATCGGCCACGCTGACGGCTTCCTCAACGACTTGCTGCTGGTCGTGGCGGTCGCGTTCGGGACGATCAACGTCGTCGGCGGCTTTCTCGTGACGGACCGGATGCTCGGGATGTTCAAGGGCCGCCCGGCCGACCGCGACGCCAAGCAGGAGCTGGCCAAATGAGCCCGCTCGCGTTCTCCATCCATGACCCGGACCTGATCGCGGTCCTCTACATCATCTCTTTCGTCTTGTTCATCGTCGGCTTGCGGAAGCTCCGCGGGCCAAAGACGGCGGTGCAGGGGAACAACATCGCGGCGGTCGGCATGGCGGTCGCGGTCGTCGCCACGCTGATGGTCAAGGGCGTCGGGGACTTCGGGCTGATCGCTGCGGGCATCGCCATCGGCACGGCCGTCGGCATCCCGAGCGCGCGCTCGGTGAAGATGACCGCGATGCCGCAGATGGTGGCGCTGTTCAACGGCGTCGGCGGCGGTGCGGTGGCACTGATCGCGCTCGTGGAGTACCGCGATTACGCCGGCATCATGCCGCTCGAGCAGCTGATTCCCATCGTCTTCGCGGCGATCGTCGGATCGGTCTCGTTCTGGGGCTCGAACGTCGCTTTCGCGAAGCTGCAAGAGCTGATGTCGGGCCAGCCGATCCGCCTGCCTGGCGGCAAGCTGCTCAACGCTGGCTTGGCTGTCGCCACGCTGGCGCTGGCGATCGCGGTGATAGCCGGTGTCGATAACGAGCTTCTCATGTGGCTGATCCTGCTCACCGCGGGTGTGCTCGGCATCCTGGTGGTGATCCCGATCGGGGGCGCCGACATGCCGGTGGTCATCTCCACGCTGAACGCCTTCACCGGATTGAGTGCCGCGGCAGCCGGCATGGCGCTCAACAACACGGCGCTGATCGTCGCCGGCATGATCGTCGGGGCGTCGGGCTCCATCCTCACCAAGCAGATGGCCGACGCCATGAACCGCTCCATTTCCAGTGTCTTCTTCGGCTCCTTCGGAGCGCCGGCTGCGGGTGGTGGCGGCGCGGCGGTCGAGCAGCGCCAGGCGAAGTCGACGACCGCCGCCGATGTCGCCATTCAGCTTTCCTATGCCCGTCTGGTGGTCATCGTGCCGGGCTACGGCATGGCCGTGGCGCAGGCGCAGCGGACCGTCGCCGACCTTGCCAGCGAGCTCGAGCGTCGGGGGGTCGAGGTCCTGCATGCCATCCACCCTGTGGCGGGCCGTATGCCAGGACATATGAACGTGCTTCTCGCCGAAGCCGATGTCCCGTACGAGAAGCTCAAAGAGATGGACGAGATCAACGGCGAGTTCCCGCGTTGTGACGTCGCCCTGGTAATCGGCGCCAACGACGTCACCAACCCGGCGGCGCGAACCGACCCCAGCTCGCCGATCTACGGGATGCCGATTCTCGACGTCGACAAGTCCAGGTCGGTGATCGTCCTCAAGCGCTCCATGAGCTCAGGCTTCGCCGGCATCGACAATCCTCTGTTCTACGCCGACAACACCCAGATGCTGTTCGGCGACGCGAAGAAGTCGGTGTCCGACCTGCTCGCCGAGGTGCATGCGCTCTAGTCGCGCGCGGCTACCAGTCCCGCCTCCTGAGCGTGTTACCCCGGGCGTGCTGGCAGGGTTGTTTGCGCCGCTGTAAGTAGCGGGGCTGGCTGTCAGCCGACGATTTCGGCCGCTTCACCGACTTCGATTCGGCCGCCCGTGGTCACCCGACCGTAGATTCCGAAGGAGCAGTCGTGGCGGTCGTTGAGGCTCTTGAAGAGCTCCGGCCACTTTTCTTGTGTCTTCGGGTCCCGCGTCGGGATCACGCAGCGAGTGCATATCTGCGTCAAGCGGATCGTCACCCCGCCGGCGAAACGCAGCACGCTGCCCATCCAGCTCAGCTCCTCCCATGGCGCCGCATCGAGCGCCAGGTGGATGTTGGAGCGGAAGCGGGCGATTTGTACTTGTTCGCCCATCTCGTCTTCAAGCGCGCGACGGCTGGCTTCCGTGGTGATGTGGACGGTTGCCGGCACGTCGCGGAACCCGGTCACCTTGCGCTCGAGCGTGACCGGGCGATCGACGAGTTCGGCGAGCGCGCGGCGCAGGCGCGGGTCACCCCAACCCCATGACTTGCCGTTCGGCGCGGTGATCTGCGTGACCGGAGGTTCCTCGGGATTCAGTCCCGCGTTGGGCGCGAAGGGATAAGTGGCCTTCCAGGCCAGCAGTGCGGGGGCTTCTCTTGCCGTGATCGGCCGCGGTTCGCCGTCGCGCTCGCCCATGACGACATGGACACGGTCTCCGCCGATTCCGTAAGCGTTGGCGCGCGTGGTCAGCAGCCGCTCTCCGCCCACCGATTTGACGGGATACCGCCAGAGTTCCAGGACCTTTCCGGTCGGCATGGTCCTGGACAGTAGCCTGCGTACCGGTGGAATTCGAAGAAGTCATCAGGAGCCGGCGAACGCACAAGGCGTACGCGCCCGAGCCGGTCGATCCGCAGACGCTCGACGAGCTTTTCGAGCTCGCGCGTTGGGCACCCAACCACAATCTCACCAACCCGTGGCGATTCCGGGTCCTCGGTCCCCAGGCGCTGGAAGGGCTCAAGAGGGCTGCGGGGCCCGAATCGGCCGGCAAGCTCGACCGCGCGCCCACGCTGGTCGCCGCTTCGGTCGTTCAGGGCGGCGACGAGATCGCCGACGAAGAGGATTTCGCGGCCGCAGCTTGCGCCGTCTTCATCGTCTTGCTGGGCGCACATGCCCGTGACCTCGCCGGCTACTGGCGCACGCCGGCGGTGCTGCGCGAGCCGGCGGGACGACGGGCATGTGGCATCGCTGCCAACGAACGGGTCCTGGGGTTGATTCATCTCGGCCGCGCGCGCGGTTCGCAACGCGTGCCCGAGCGCGCCGAACTCGACCAAATTCGCCTCTTTCTTCCCTGAGCGGCGGGGACCCCGACGCGCAACGGGCGCCGCGAGTGCCGTAGTCGCCAGGCAGGAGTCTCGCCTCCGAGTTCGTAACGGGAGACACTGGCGCTAGCCTGAGCGGCGCTCACTGAGGTAGGTTGCCCGCCGCTGCCCCAACGCGGCGGGATGCCATCGAACCAATCAAGGAGACGTTGATGTCGTCCGTGCTAGATCCCAAGGCGCTCGCCGAAAGCCCGCTCGCCGATTTGCACCTGCTCGCCAACGAGCTTGGAGTGGACGGCTTTCGCCGCCTGCGCAAGGCTGAGCTCGTCGACGCAATCGTCGCTCGCCAATCCGGCGGCGACTTCGCGACCGGCGCAGACCAGGCGGCGACCGGCAGCACTGGTGCCGACGAAAGCGCCAGCTCAGGAGTCCGCGGCGAGGACCCCGCCGACCCGGCTCTCGCCGATG
>JADDQZ010000071.1:9568-30194 GCA_016781085.1 Actinomycetota bacterium | reverse complement strand
ACCGACTCCGAGTCCGAGTCCGAGGAAACGAGTGGTCGCCGGGGACGCCGTGGCCGTCGTGGCGGTCGGGCACGGAGCCGCTCCGGCGAAGAAGACGAGGAGTCCCGCGAAGCTGAGCCCTCCAAGGAGGAAGTGACTCCATCTTCGGTCGAGGGTGTTGTCGAGTTGCTGCCCAACGGCTCCGGCTTTCTGCGGCTCTCGCCGCCGGACGCCGGCGACGACGATGTGTACGTTTCCGCGGCGCAAGTCAAGCGCTGTGAGCTGGTGTCGGGCGACCGCGTGTCTGGGCCGGTCCGTAAGCCCCGCAACTCTGAGCGCTTCGCTTCGCTGATCCGGGTTGACACGATCAACGGGCGTCCGGCCGACGAAGTCGTCGAAGCAACACGCTTCGATGATCGTGCGGTGCGTTTTCCGTCCGAGCGGATCGTGCTCGAAGGCGGAGATCCGACGCTCGATGCGATCGGACGGCTAACGCCTTTCGGACGCGGCTCGCGCGTCGCGATCGTCGGGCCGGCTCGGTCAGGCAAGACCGAGGCGCTGCGGCGGATCGCGCGCGCTCTTGGCGGGCAGGAGGAGCTCGAAGTGATCGTCGTGCTCGCCGGCGCGCGCCCCGAGGAAGTGTCGGAGTGGACGGCGGAGGGACTCCCCGCGCCGTTGGCCGCCGTCACGCTCGGAGCGTCAGCGGAAGTCCAGGCTCAAGCGGTCGAGCAGGCGATCGAACAAGGCCGGCGGGTTGCCACACGTGGTGCGAACGCGGTCGTGATCATCGACTCGCTCGAACAGGTTCCCACCGGCGCAGCACGCCGTGCCATGGCGGCCGCGCGCGCGTTCGTCGACGGCGGATCGGTCACAGTGCTGGCCGCGGCGCCGGCAGGACTTGGCGGCGAGACGACGGTGATCACGCTCGACGCCGCTTTGACCGCGCAGGGCCGCTTCCCAGCCCTGGACCTTCCCGCGTCGGGGAGTATGCGCCCAGAGCTGCTCGTCGGCGAAGACGGCGCGCAGGCGATCATTGCTGCACGGCGCTAGACCCCGAGGTGTTCGGCAAAGTTCGCCGGTAGGCTCGAAGCCTGGGATTGCCGGCGGGCGCCGGCTCAGCGTGGTGCGTAGGCGACCCGCCCCCAATTTGGCTCGGGCGTGAGCTCGACGGGCTCACGCGCGCCGTCGCTCTGCACATAGGCGAAAGAGAAGGTGTGGGCGTCGAACACCACGTCGAGTTCCCCTTCTTTGACGCGCTGGTCCAGCCAAGCCGAACGGAACACGAGCCGGCGCAGCCAGTGCACGAGGGAACGGTCGGACCTCCCTACGAGCTCCGGCCAGCAGTCGTTGACGTGTTCGCCGAGCGATGACGCGGGATCCTGCACTTCGCCGTTAACGGCGAGGTTTACCAGGTCCTCCAACTCCGGCTCTGCGAGCCGGTCGCGGACGAAGCGCAGCTTCAGTGCCGCCTGTTCGACTCGATCGGAGAAGTCGCGCTCGTTGTAGGTGAAGCGGAGGTCTCCGTACTCGAGGACGTAGTCCTCGCCGGAGTCGTAGTTGTGGCGGCGCGAAAGTTCCATGGCAAGGGAAAAAAGGACCCCGGGGAGCCGGGGCGTCCGCATCTTAAGCGCGATTCCTGCTCCGCTGGCCGATTGCACCGGATCTTTCACCTTCCTCCGCAAATAGCGCACTTTCGCGGGCAGAGAGGGAGGAATTAGAGGTCGGACGCTGAGATGCCGACTGTCACCGGGCGCGGGCCCGAGGCGCGGCGGGGCCGTGGTGGCCGGCTCAGGCCGAAGTCAGCGCGCCGGCCAGGACAGCGGGGCGGCCGGAGTGCTTTTGGGTGCACATCCGCAACACCAGTGACGGAGTCGTTGCTTTGAGTGGGGCGAAGTTTTCCCGTGCACTCCTTATGGAGCTATGACCCTCACGCCAGCCACTGTCTTGATCGTCGAGGACGACGCGCTCGTGCGAACGTTCCTTGCAGACAACCTCACGGCCGACGGATACGACGTCCTGCTGGCCGAAAGCGTGCGCGACGCCGTACGCCAGCTCGAGTACAAGCACCCTGATTGCGTGCTGCTCGACGTCAATCTCTCCGACGGCTCGGGGTTGGAAGTCATCAGCCGCACACGCGCAGCGGACGGCATTGCTTCCCGGCTGGACCCCGGGACGCCATTCTTGGTGCTGTCAGGAAAAGCCGGCGAGCTGGACCGTGTCCGTTCGTTTGAGCGCGGAGCCGACGACTTCCTCGCCAAGCCGTTCTCTTACCCGGAGCTCAGGCTGCGCCTGAAAGCCCTGTTGAGGCGAACGCAAGAGCGTCAGCAGCTGGGTGCGATGCGGGTCGGCCCGCTGGAAGTCGATCCCACATCCCGCGAAGTTCGCGTCAGCGGGGTCCGGGTCGAGCTTGCGCAGAAGGAATTCGCGCTGCTGCGAGCGCTCGCCAGCGCGCCCACACGGGTTTGGACCAAGGAAGAGCTGCTGCGCGACGTGTGGGGGTTCCGTTCCCAAGGCGCCACTCGCACGCTTGATTCTCACGCCTGTCGACTGCGCGCGAAACTAGCGGTTTCCGGGGAGAAGTTTGTTTTGAACGTCTGGGGTGTCGGTTATCGGTTGGTCGACGCGGTGCCGGCGGCATGACCGCCGCAAATGCCTACGCGTGGCTGGACGCCGTGCGCGTGCTGGACGGCGCAAGTTCGAGTGCAGCGGGATGGTTGCTTGCTGCGGTGGCGCTGTCAGCGGTGCTGTGGGAGCGCATGCGCCTACGCCGCCAGGCGGCCCTTGTCGCCGAAGCCGCCCACGAACTCCGCAACCCCCTCTGCGCCGCTCGGCTCGCCATCGGCCTCGCCGCGGCGCAGCCGCGTGAAGTTCCGGAGCCGCGGTGGCAGCCTCCCCGACTGACCTGTCCTGAAGGACCGGCTCCTGTGTGCTCGGCCCCAGTGGCTATGGGGCTGTCAACGACTGCGGCCGCTGCGGTGGCAACCGCCATGCACCTGCCGTCACCCGCGTCTGGATCGCCGTTGACTGCGATCGATCTGGCGCTGGCGCGGGCGGCCTTGGCCCTCGACGACCTCACCGCTGCCGTAAGCCTGCGACGGGCGGGCGATTCTTCCGAGCTGCTTGACGCACGCAACTTGGTGGCCGAGGCCCATGCAGCGTGGGCGCCGACGGCCGCGGCGCACGGCGTCTGCCTCACGGTCAGCCCGGAGCTCACCAGCGCCGGCTCTTACCTGGCCGGTGATGGCGGCGACCGGACAATCATGATCCGGGGTGACCGGCGCCGCCTCGGGCAGGGCTACGGCAACCTGATCGCGAACGCCTTGGAGCATGGGCGCGGTGAAGTCGAGTTGCGGTTGGAGACGCGACCCGGTCAGGCATGGCTGTCGGTCTTTGACGGCGGGTCCGGAATGCCGCAGACGCTGTCGCAGATCGTCCGACGCGGCCGCACTTCACGCGACGCTCGCGGACATGGTCTGGCAGTCGCCGATCGTGTGGCGCGCGCAGGGGCAGGACGGCTATGGGCCGGCTTCGTCGACGCAAAGCATTGCGTTCGCCTCGAATTTCCGCTGGCACGCGACTTCACCCCGCGCGCATCTGCAGCGAAGCCCACGGCCTTTCGGTGGAACAAGGAGAAGTCGACTCGCGTTCGCTTCGGCGTCCCGTTCTCGCTTGCCGGCGGATCGGACGCCCAATGACTCGCGGCCGACGTGCTGCGCTGCTGATCGGGATGTCGTTGCTGCTTGGAAGTCTCGCCGCGGCCGACGTCGCCCGGCGCGAAGACGCCTTGAACCGCCGCCTGGCGCCTCTGATCGACGTCGTGGTCGCCGCCGAGGATTTGGACTCCCGGCACAAGCTCAAGTTGGCCGACATGGCGATCCGGCGGATTCCCGCCATGTACGCCCCGGTTGGTGCAGCGCTGTCGCCGGCCGAAATCGCCGGCCGTGAACTCGCAGTGGCAGTTCAGCAAGGCGGCACGCTCGGAGCCTCCCAGCTCGCGGATCCGGCGGCTGGCGCCGGTGCGCCCGTCGGCCGCGGTGAGCGCGCCGTCGAGATCCTCGGGCTCGGATCGGCCGAGCTTGTCGCGCCCGGCGCGCGCGTGGACGTGCTCGTGACGCACGACAGCGACACGGCGACGTCGGGTCGCACCGATCTTGCTCTGGAGGACATCGAAGTCCTCGACTCGCGCCATGTCAAGCCGACGTCTGATGAGGAACAGCTCGAGCGCGTGGCGGCCACTTTGCGAGTGTCCGTTCGTCAAGCCGTGTACCTCGCCTCGGCTCAATCGTTCGCGCGCGAAGTGCGGCTCCTACCGAGAGCAGCGGGAGACAGTGGCCGCGAGGCTTCTGACCGCCGCCGGAAAGACAGCGGCCACGCCACTGAGGCGCTCGGATCGGAGCAGCCATGAGAAAGAGGCCGACCATGGATGACGCCGAACCAGCGCAGTCCTGTGGGCCCGCGCCCGACGGCTCGGCTCCTTTGGGCATTGAGCAAGCCACGAGGCAAGCGCCCGCCGTGCTCGAAGCCATCGCCGATGATTTGCGTGATCGCCTGCTCAACGAAGCACGCGACGTATCCGGCGCTTCAGACCTCCAGGCACGGATCGTCGAGCTCGTGGACCGCGAGGCGGGTGTGCTGAGCGCCGCGACGCGCGCCGATCTAGTCGAGCGGGTCAAGGAGCGGTCCTTCGGGCTTGGCCCACTGGAGCCGCTGATGCTCGATCCAGCAGTCGACGAGATCATGGTTTCGGGCCTCAACGATGTGTGGGTCGAGCGGGCAGGCAAGCTCGAGCCGACGGCGATCCGCTTTGAGAGCCAAGAAGATCTACGCCACACAATCGAGCGGGTCCTGGCTCCGGCCGGCCGTCGCGTGGATGAGGCACAGCCGCTGGCCGATGCTCGCCTGGATGACGGCTCGCGCGTCAACGTAGTCATTCCGCCGCTAGCGCTGGACGGGCCGGCACTGACGATTCGCCGCTTCCGTCGCCGCGGGTTCACTCCCGCCGAACTGGTGCAACGTGGCACGCTCACCGCTCCACTGTGCGATCTGCTGGAAAAAGCGGTGCGGGCGCGCCTGAACATCCTCGTCTGTGGTGGCACCGGATCAGGCAAGACCACGACGCTCAACGCCTTGTCGAGCTTCATCGGCGCGCACGAGCGGGTTGTCACCATCGAAGACGCGGCGGAGTTGAAGCTCGAACAGGAACACGTGATTCGCTTGGAGGCCCGGCCGCCGAACCTGGAAGGTCGGGGAGAGGTCACTATCCGCGCGCTTGTGCGAAATGCCCTGCGCATGCGGCCTGATCGCATCGTCGTGGGTGAAGTCCGGGGACCTGAGGCGCTTGACATGCTCGCGGCTCTTTCAACCGGTCACGACGGGTCCTTGTGCACCATTCACGCCGGCTCTGCGGCCGAAGCCCTGCGCCGCCTGGAAACCCTTGCGCTGATGGCCGATGTCGGACTACCGCATTCCGCGGTGTGCGAACAAGTCGCCTCCGCGATCGATCTCGTCGTGTGCCAAGCGCGCACGAGCGACGGCGGACGGCGTGTCGTGAGCGTCTGTGAAGTCAATCGTGTTGCAGGCGGAGCGGGCGCTCGCGAGCTCTACGCGGTGCGCAACGGTCGGCCGGTGTGGCGTCCGGGTGCCGCAACCGACCTGACGGCGCGCTTGCGATGAGCTCAGCGGTCTTACTGGCGTTCGTTGCCGGCGTCGCTGGACTACTCGGCGCGTGGAACGCTCTGATCGCGCTTGAACACGTCCCGCTGCGCGGCGGCCTGGCCCGCGTATTGGAGCCGCTCCAGCGCGCCGGCACTGAGGGACGAGACGCCACCGCCGCTGAACGAAGGCGGCTTATGGCGGTAGCTGTCGGGGCTTTGCTTGCCGGCGGATGGCTGGTCGGCGGCGTGATCATCGGCCTGATCACGGCGATGGCGGGACCCGCCATCGTCGTGATGATCCTGCGCGCCCGCCGTCACCGCTACGCCCTTGAGCTTGCCGCCGGGGCCGCGGAAGCAGCGCGCGCGCTCGCCGACGCGGTGGCTGCTGGCCATTCTGCTCGTGGCGCGATTCCGGTCGCCGCTCCTGCGCTGAAAGGTGCGACGGGACGGGAGCTACGAGCGGTAGCGCAGGCTCTCGGATATGGCGAGCCGACCGATGCCGCACTAGAGAAACTCCGCCGGCGCGCGCGCTGCACCGGCTGGGATGCGCTGTGCGCGGCGATTCTCCTACAGCGCGACGCGGGCGGCGACTTGGCGGGACTGTTGCGGCGGCTCGCTGTCTCACTGGAAGCGTCGGCGCGTGGCGACGCCGAGGCTCGAACCGCCACCGCACAGGCTCGCTTCACGGCTTGGACGGTGATCGCAATGCCGCTCGGCGCGGCGGGCTTGGCGGAGCTGGCGTCGCCGGGCTTCGTCAGCGGCCTGCTGTCTCACCCGCTGTCAGCCTGGCTTTCCGGGATGGCTTTGGTGCTCGAAGTCACGGCCATTGCTTGCGTCCGCGTCATCACTCGCCCACGCTTGGCATGAGTCCCCCCGCTCCGTGGCTGGCCGCCATCTCAGGGAGTCTCTTGCTCCTAGGCCTGAGCGAGGCTGTCATGGTCTGGCGTGCTGGTCGGCCGGCGCGCAAAAGCGCACGCGCAGCGAGGTCACAGCCGGGATCTGCGTTGTTCAAGCTCCTTACGGCTTTGGGCCGACGCGCAGAAGTCACCCCTCCGCTTAGGCTGACGGGACGGTTGGAAGCGGCCGGCCTGCGGATGCCGGTGGCTGATCTGATGGCGCTCAAAGCTGGCAGTGCGGCCGCTTCGTTGATGGCGACCGTGTCGCTGTGGTCGCTGTTTCCCGGACGGCTCGGCTGGCTCACGCTGGTCGCGGCGCCCGCGCTGGCATTTCTGGCTCCCGACCTTTGGCTGCGTCGCCGCCGTAGGCGCCGGGCGAGCCGCATGCAAGCTGAGTTCGCCGACGTGCTCGACTTGTTGCGCGTCGCGGTCGATGCCGGTCTCAGCGTCCGTCGCGCGCTCGCCGAAGTGGGGCGCCGCCATGCCGGACCACTCGCCGCCGAGCTGCGCTACACCGCGGTTCTGCTCGAACTCGGCCTAGCAAAGGAGGACGCTTTGTCTTCTCTCACCCGGCGATGTCCGGCGGCGGGCATCGGAAATCTCGTTGCCGCCCTCGAACGAGCTGAGCGATACGGCGCACCGTTGCAGTCGGCGCTGACGGCTCAAGCTGACGAAGCCCGCGGCCGGCGCGCTCGGGCCTCCGCCGAAGCGGCGGCGCGGGCGGCGCCGAAAATCCAGCTGGTGGTGGCTCTGCTGTTGGTGCCTGCGGCGATGTTGCTGGTGGCCGCGGCCATGCTGCCGGCTTTGATGGGTCAATGAATTGGCCTCACCGGCCTGAACGACAAGTGGCGGGCTCTGCCGCCTGAGTTCTACGCCGCGCGAAGCGAGGTACGGCCTGGGGCGTCAGGACACAGCGCCGCGGACCCGTCCCACCTCGTCTCGAACCGCTCGCGCGTCGGCGCCGTGCTCACGCAGTATCCGCGCGCCCAGGCCTGGCGACTCGTGGATCAGCCCCAAGAGGATGTGTTCGCTGCTGATGAAGTTGTCGCCCAGCGCCAAAGCCTCACGCAGGGACAGTTCCAGGACCTTCTTCGCGCGATCGTCGAACGGGATGGTCCCGCTCACAGGCGAGTTGCTGTTGCTGCCGACCGCCTGCTGCACGGCCTCGCGGGCGGTGTCGTACCTAATCCCGAGTCGTGACAACGCGACAGCGCCGGGCTCGTCGGCTCCCTTGAGCAACCTGAGCAGGATGTGCTCTGTTCCAATCCGCCGGTGCCCGAGCTGCCGGGCTTCGGCTTGGGCGGCGGTGACTACAGCTCGGGCTTGACCGTTGAAGCGAGCGAACGGCTTCCAGTCGCGCGTCTTGTCAAGTCGAGGTCCGCGTTGGTTCGGGGTCGGCTGCCGGCGTCCGGTCAAGGCGGGCTCCGCGCCAGTCGGCCGCAAGCCGCGTCGGTCAAGTCACCCCGGTCGTTTCCCGCGCACGCGCGAAAGCGCCTGCGAAACCGCCCACGGACCGGCGTTACGCCGCGCGCCGGCCACGGCTTGCTTGAGCGCCGCCGTGGCTTGCGGGCCGTGTAGTCCCTCGCCGTGGCCAAGCAGCAGGTGCTCGGGAGCGAATTCCACCAACATGCGTGGTGGCACCAAGCGCAGAAGGGGGTGGACGCCGACCAGCTCTCCCGGTCCACGGTAGTAGGGAGGAGTGCCCACGGCTTCGGCCACGACCAGCATTCGATGTTCCGGCCACCAGAGCGCCGCTTCCTGCCAGAAGCGTGTGCGCAGAACCGTCCTTACTTCAAAGGGCGCTGCCGGGATCGCGGTTCGAGGCAGGCGATGCAGCGGGACGCCATAGCGGTGAGCCAGCGTTTTTCCGTCACGATCATGGCGATCCAGTAGCTGGATCACGCCCGCGACTCGGCCCAGTCGCTCCAGCCGTGTGTCCAGTCCGGGTTCGTCGACGGGGTCGATGAGGAAGACGCCTGAGCTCGTGGCCAGCGCGTGAGACGTCCGCTGCATGAAGGCGGGCTGCGGGGCCGTCCAGCTGAAGGCGTACGGCAACTCGTCAAGAACGCGCATGGCCGCGAGTATGCCGGTGCTTTCGAGCGCCAAAGCGCCTCCCACTCCGTCCCCCCCGGAGGCGTTCGCGGGCGCCTCAGTGGGAGTCAAACGGCAAAGCGAGTTGCAGCAGACGGTTTGGCAACGCGTCTTGCATGCCGTCCACCACGGCTGTCAGGCGGAGAAATCTCTGCAAATAGCACTATTCCGCAACTCCATGCTTGTGATGGGTCGCGGGGTGGGACGAAAGTCGCATGCTGTGTTGCAAAGTGGAGGGGAGTGGGATACGGTGTCGCCCGCATAGCCGATCCGGGGTGGCGAGGTTCCTCCCACTTCGCCACTCCGGATCGACTCGACCTTCACCGGAACCTTGCGTTGGCCTTCAACGGCACCTTCGAACACAGCCTTGACGCTAAGAACCGCCTCACGGTTCCCGCCAAGTTCCGTAGCGCGCTCGCGCAGGGCGTCTATCTCGTGCGCCGCGTTGAAGACAAGTGCGTGCTGGTCTATCCCGCTGACAAGTACGCCGCCATCGCCGAAGCTGCCGTGTCGGGTTTGAATCCGATGTCGCGCCAAGCCCGCGAGGCGCGCCGCCGCTTGTTCGGCTTTGCTGACGAGATGCCGTTGGACGGCGCGGGGCGCATCACGCTCGGAAAGACTCATCTTCAGCACGCCGGCATCGGCGGTCGTGACGTCGTCATCGCCGGCGTCGGCGACGCGCTTGAGCTCTGGAGCCCCGACGGCTGGGGCGAATACGAACGGAGCTTGATGCAGCAGGACTCCGACTTCGATGACCCTCTTGCCGCTCCTGCTTGACATGACTGCCAGCCACATTCCCGTGCTCGCGGACGAGTTGCTCGAGGCACTCGCCCCGCAGCCCGGCGATGTTGCGGTGGATTGCACGCTCGGCGGCGGCGGACACGCTGGCTTGGTCGCCGACCGGGTTGGCGCTGATGGCCTGTTGATCGGGATCGATCGCGACCCGCTCGCCGAGCGGGTCTTCGACGAGCTCAGCGGGGCAGTTGCTTGCGCCACGCGCTTTCTGCGCGACGACTTCGTCACGGGCTTGCGGCAACTGCGCGACGAGGGCCAGCAGGCGGACGTCGTCTACCTCGACCTCGGTATGTCGTCGATGCAGATAGACACGCGCGAGCGTGGCTTCTCCTACTCCTACGACGCGCCGCTCGACATGCGCATGGATCCGCGGCAGGAGCTCACGGCCGCCGAAGTCGTCAACGAGTGGGAGCGTCGCCGGATCGCGCGGGCGTTGCGCGAGTACGGGGAAGAGCGCTACGCCGACCGGATCGCCGGCGAGATCATCCGCCGCCGCCCGCTGACGACGACCGGCGAACTCGTCGACGCGATCACTTCCGCCATTCCCACGCCGGCACGCTTTGCCGGTGGGCATCCGGCCAAGCGGACTTTTCAAGCTATCCGGATCGTCGTCAACGACGAGCTCGAGCAGATCGATCAGGCCCTGCCGCTGGCTTGGGAGATTCTGCGTCCGGGTGGCCGCTTCGCCGCCATCTCCTTTCACTCGCTCGAAGACCGGCGCGTCAAGCGGTTCCTCGCCGATCGTGCGCGCGGGTGTATCTGTCCGCCCGACCTACCAGTCTGTGCCTGTGGGCGTGTGCCGGAGGCCGAGCTGATCTTCCGTGGAGGGGCGGTGCCCAAGGCCGCCGAAGCAGAACGCAACCCGCGCGCGCGGTCTGCACGTTTGCGCGCAGCTCACAAACTCGGACAGGAGGTCCGTGCATGACGACCAAGACCGCTCCCGGACGGCGCGGGCATTCCGCAGTGCGTCGCCGCGGTCGCGCGCTCACACCGCCGGTGCCAAGGCGTGTCTCCGGGCCGCTTACCAGGCCGGCTGGCGCGAATTCCCCCGGGGTGGCCGCGCGTCCGGCTGGGCGCGCCAAGGCCGTCAAGCGGGAGCGCCGGACGTTGGTTCAGCGGCTGGTCTCCTTGCCGGACCATCGCTTTCTCGATCGCCTGTTGCGTGGCCGGCTGTGGATTCCGTTCATCGCCGTTGCGCTGCTGGGCATCGTGACCATGCAGATCTCGCTGCTCAAACTCAACCGCGACATCTCGCGCGCCGTGCAAGCGACCGCGACGCTCGAACACCAGAGTTCGGCTCTCCAGGCGCGCATCACCGAGTTGGCATCGAGCGAGCGAATCAACCGCGCGGCAACGACGTTCGGCATGGTGCTGCCTGAAGCCGGTGATGCGGTCTACGTCGACGTACGAGGCAAGCTCGACAGCGAGCGGGCAATCCAGCGGATGACCGCGCCCACCGACGAGGCACACGCCATCCTCGCTTCAAGCCAGGCGGCGGCGCATGCCTCCGCTGGAGTTGAAGTCAGCGCACCGTCCGAGGATCAAGCGCTGGCCATGGCGAGTGCGCCGACGGGGGTAGCCGCGCCAGCCGCGACGACCCCTACCACGTCGGTGCCTGTCGTCACAGCACCGGTCACCACGACCACCACCGCGCCCGCCAGTCCCAGCGCCACCGCGCCCGCGAGCCCGGGGGCGACCGGTCCCGTGTCGCCGTCGACCGTCGCCGCACCTACCACGGTCGTGGCCGCACCCGCGGCGAGTCCGTTGCCCGCCGCGCCTGCGGCCGTGGTCGGCGCTCCGTGACCGCGGCATCCTCTGGCGCCTCGACCGGAAGGTGAGCCAACCATGCTGAGGCTGATCGACCGCCGCATCGGCCTCCTCTTTGCCGCTTTCCTCTTCATGCTGGCTTGCGCGCTGGCGAAGGCCGGGTGGCTCGGCGTCGTCCGCGCCGACGATCTGAGGAATGCGGCGGTCGTCCAGCAGAACGCGGTCATCGACGTCCCAGCACAGCGCGGGACGATCGAAGATGCCGGCGGACAAGTGCTTGCCGTCTCCGAGCCGGCGGTGACCGTCACCGCAAATCCCTATCTGATCGAAGATCCCGCCAAGGTCGCGCGCGCCCTCTCGCCGCTGCTTGGAAAGCCGCTGGAGGAGGTCGTCGACAAGCTCACCCAGCCGGAGACCGGCTTCGTCTACCTCGCCCAGAAGATTCCGGGCGACAAGGGCCGCAAGATCAAGGACCTGGGCTTCAACGGCATCGACCTGGTGGCTGAGCACCGGCGCCGGTATCCCCGGGCTTGGAGCGCCTCTCAGGTCCTGGGAACCGTGGGCGCCGAGGGGAAGGGCCTCGCCGGTCTTGAGTACTCGCTCGACCGAACGCTCCACGGACGCGACGGTAAGCGACAAGTCGTAAAAGACGGCGCCGGAGCGCCGCTGTCGTTGCGCGAGCGCGTGCCCGCAGTGCCGGGCAAGACGGTGCGCTTGACGCTCGACGCCGCCATCCAGGACCGCACGGAGGAAGTGCTCGCCGAAGTCGGGCGCCAGTGGAGCCCGAAGGGTGCGACGGCAATCGTCATGGATCCGCGCGACGGCTCGGTGCTGGCGCTGGCGAATTGGCCTCGAGTCAACGCCAACGACCTTGGCGACGCGCCCGAATACGCCATGCAGAACCGCGCCGTCGGCGCAACCTACGAGCCGGGTTCGACTTTCAAGGCCTTTACAGTGGCCAGCGCGCTCGAAGACGGAAAGATCACGCCGCAAACGAGCTTCTACCTGCCTCCGACGCTGCAAGTCGCCGACCGCGAGATCAAGGAATCACACCCGCGCGGGCCCGTCACGTACACGCCCGGGCAGATTCTCGAGAAGTCCAGCAACGTCGGCGCGGTCAAGATCGGCCTGCTGCAAGGCAGGGAGCGCTTTCATCACTGGATCGAGCGGCTCGGCTTCGGTCGTCCGACCGGCATCGACCTGCCCGGCGAGGAACGGGGCATCGTCTTGCCGCTTGACCGCTACTCGGATTCCACGATGGGCAACTTGCCGCTCGGCCAAGGCATTTCCGTCACTCCGATGCAAATGGCGTCGGCGTACGCCGCGCTGGCCAACGGCGGGATGCTGCGGCCCCCGCGGATCGTGTCGCAGATCGACGGAGTGCCGCAGCCGGCGCCCGAAGGCCGGCGTGTGATGTCGCCCGAGACTGCGCGCGCCGTGTCGAGGATGCTCGAAGGCGTCACGGGTCCCGGAGGCACCGCGTCGGGAGCCGACATCCCCGGCTACGTGCTCGCGGGAAAGACCGGAACGTCGCAAGTCGCGGAGCTCGGTGGGTACTCCGAAAGCAAGTACGTCGCGTCGTTCGTGGGCTTTGCACCGGCCCGGAACCCGCGCTTGCTGGTCAGCGTGATGGTTGACCAGCCGAGCAACGAGATCTACGGCGGCCTGGTCGCGGCTCCCGCGTTCAAGCAGATCACCTCGTTCGCACTGTCCTACCGCGGCATCCCGCCGGAGTGAGCGCAGGCAGGGCGCCTGCGCTGAGCGTCCCCATACACTGGTCGCGATGACCACCGTGCGGGAACTGCTGGGCGACGGCCCGCAGGTGGAAGTGTCGCGGCTGGCCTTCGATAATCGGCGCGTGCAGCCTGGAACGTTGTTCTTCTGCGTGCCGGGCTTCACTTCCGACGGTCACGACTTCGCCGCCGACGCCGCAGCGCGCGGAGCGGTGGCGTTGGTCGTCGAGCGTGAAGTCGACGTCTCGCTGCCGCAGATGCTCGTCCCCGACGCCCGTGCGGCGATGGCTCAGATCTCGGCTCGCTTCCACGGGAACCCCTCGTCGCGTCTGCGCGTCGTCGGGGTGACCGGGACCAACGGCAAGACGACGACGGCTTTTCTGGTGCGGTCGCTGCTTGAAAGCGCCGGGATGCCGTGTGGCCTCCTGGGCACGGTCAAGTCGGTCGTCGGCGATGTGGAACAACCGACGATTCGCACCACGCCAGAAGCGATCGAGCTGCAAGAAGTTCTCGCCGCGATGGCGGACGCCGGTGACCTGGCGTGCGCCATGGAAGTCTCGTCGCACGCACTGCAGCTAAGGCGCGTCGACGGCGTTTGCTTCGATGCGGCGATCTTCACCAATCTGACTCAAGATCACCTCGACTTTCATCCGTCGATGGAGGAGTACTTCCAAGCCAAGCGGCGGTTGTTCGCCGAACTCGAACCCGAAGCACGGATCGTCAACGTCGACGATCCCTACGGGCGCCGACTGGCAGAAGAGTTTCCCGCCGCGGTGACGTTCGGGATCGACCATCCCTGCGACTTTCGGGCGCGCGAGCCGGAGTTGACGCTCGCCGGCTCGCGTTTTGAGCTCGTCACCGCCGACGGGACGCGGACGGTCACCTGCCGGCTTCCGGGGCGCTTCAACATCTCCAACGTCCTCGCCGCCGTCGCTGCCTGCCACGCGCTCGGAGCGCCGCTCGACGTCCTGGTCAGCGGGGTCGCGGCTTTTGAGGCCGTGCCCGGACGCTTTGAGCCGGTGGAAGAAGGCCAGGATTTCGCGCTGCTGGTTGACTACGCACATACCCCGGATTCACTGGAAAACGTCTTGTCCGCAGCACGGGGACTGAGCCGCAATCGCGTGGTGGTGGTCTTCGGCTGCGGCGGCGATCGCGACCGCGGCAAGCGGCCGCAGATGGGAGCTATCGCGGCACGGCTTGCCGACGTCGCCATTCTCACGTCGGACAACCCGCGCTCAGAAGACCCGCAGGCGATCGCCGACGAAGTCTTGGCTGGGGGTTCTGGCTGCCTGCGTCCGCTGCTCGATCGGCGTGCGGCGATCGCCGAAGCGATCAACCTGGCTCAAGCGGGTGACGTGGTGGTGATCGCGGGCAAGGGGCACGAACGCGGCCAGGAGTTCGCTGATGGCCGCAAGGAGCCGTTCGACGACGTCCAAGAGGCCCGGCGCGCGCTGCGCAAGCGCGTGCGGGAACACAGCTAGCCGCATGCGTGATTGGGACTCCGCCCGGATCGCTGAAGCGACCGGAGCCACGCTCGCCCGCCTTCGAGCTCCGTCGGGCGACGGACCGGGACCGACGCGAGCGGTAATCGACTCGCGGGCGGTCGAGCCGGGGGACCTGTTCGTTGGCCTGCCCGGCAGTCGCGTCGATGGCGGCGCCTTCGCCGAACGCGCGCTGGCCGAGGGAGCATGGGGCGTGGTCGTCCAGCCGCAGTGGCAGGACGCGGCGATGCGCGGTGGAGCGGGCGCCGTCCTGCTTGCCGACGATCCCGTGCGTGCGCTGGGCGCTCTGGCGCGAGCGTGGCGGCGTGAGCTCGGCGCGCAAATCATCGCCGTCACCGGGTCGGTCGGCAAGACTTCGACCAAAGACATCATCGCCGCGCTTGCACGGCCGCACCGCCGCACGGTGGCCAGCCGCGCCAACTTCAACACCGAGATCGGACTGCCGCTGGAAGTCCTCGCGGCTCCAGCAGGAACCCAGCTCCTGATCCTCGAACTGGCGATGCGCGGCGCCGGCCAGATCGCCGAGCTGACCGACATCTGCGAGCCCGACGTGGGTGTGATCACCAACATCGCTCCGGTTCACGTCGAGCAGCTGGGGTCGCTGGAGGGCGTTGCGCGGGCCAAAGCGGAACTGCTCGTCGGAATGCGCGCCGGAACGCACGCGATCGTGCCCGCAGGGGAAGCGCTGCTGCATTCTTGGTTGCGTGACGAGCTCGAGATCACGCGCTTCGGCGAAGGCGGTGAAGTCGACTGGGCGCCGGGTGGCGAGGGCCGGCGGATCCTTACCCCTGACGGTGAAGTAGAGGTCGAGCTGGGGTTCACGCAGCGCCACCAGCTGCGCAACAGCCTTGCCGCCGTAGCTGCTGTGCTGGCGGTGGGGATCCGTCCTTCTGGGCGCGTCGAAGTGGTGTTCTCGGCGCTGCGTGGCGAGCAGGTCGAGCTGCCAGGCGGCATTCGTCTCATCAACGACTGCTACAACGCCAACCCGCTTTCCATGCGTGCCGCCCTCGACGACCTCGCCGCTCAGCGATCCACGGGACGACGCCTGGCGGTGCTCGGCGACATGCTCGAACTCGGCGCTGATGAAAAGCGTCTGCACCTGGAGATCGGCGAGCATGCCGCGGCGAGCGGCGTGCAGGAGCTCATCACCGTGGGACCGAGAGCGCGGACGATGGCCGACGCGTTCCGGGGAAGGGTTCACAGCGTCGAGGACTCCCGGCAAGCCGCCGACCGCCTCCACGCACTGCTGCGCGAGGGCGACGTCGTCCTGGTGAAAGGCTCCCGCGGCGTCGCTTTGGAAGTCGTGGCCGAAGAACTACTGGCGCGCATGGGCACGGCTTCCGGGGTAAGCGCCTGATGCAGGAAGTGCTGATCGGAGGCACGGCTTCCCTGCTCATCTGCATCTTCTTGTCGCCGAAGTTCATCGCCTTTCTGCGCGCGCGCGAGTTCGGCCAGCAGATCCGCGAAGAAGGTCCTCAGGAGCACCACGCCAAGGCGGGAACCCCGACGATGGGCGGCATCATCATCTTTGCCGCCGTCGCAGTGCCGTTCGTGTTGCTGACCGACCGCGACCCGCGCGCGATCGGGGTGTTCGCCGTCGCGCTCGCATGCGCGCTGCTGGGGTTCGCCGATGACTACATGAAGCTGGTCAAGCGCCGGTCGCTCGGCTTACAAGGCAGATGGAAACTACTCGTCACGTTGGGGCTGGCCATCGCCTTGTGGCTGATCGCGACGAAGTGGGCCGGCTTGAGCGAAACCGTGCACCTCCGCTTCATCGATGCCCAAATCGATCTCGGGATCCTTTATCCCGTCTTCATCTTTCTCGTGCTGGCCGGGACCACCTCGGCGGTGAACCTGACCGATGGCCTCGACGGCCTCGCCGCCGGCTGCGCCGCGATCGTGTTGCTGGCGTTTCTCGGCATCACGTTCACCAACGGGCAAGTCGATCTCGCGCTCGTCACGGGCTGTTTGATCGGCGCCAGCGTCGGCTTCCTGTGGTTCAACTCGTTTCCCGCTTCGATATTCATGGGGGACACCGGCTCGCTGGGACTAGGCGGCGCGATCGCCGCGCTGGCGGTGATGACCAAGACCGAAGTGCTGCTCGTCATCCTCGGGGGGATCTTCGTGGTCGAAGCGGTGTCGGTGATGCTTCAGGTCTTCGCGTTCCAGGTCTTTGGCAAGCGGATCTTCCTGATGGCGCCAATCCATCACCACTTCGAGTTGCAGGCGTGGTCTGAGACGAAGATCATCCTGCGCTTTTGGATCGTTGCCGCCGTGTGTAGCGCGATCGGCTTCACGCTGTACCAGCAGCCGCTTTGATTTCACGCCCGCCGCTTCCGTCTGGCCCGCTGCTCGTCGTGGGCCTTGCCCGCTCGGGCGTGGCGGCGGCATTCGCGGCACGTGAGCGCGGTCGTGAGGTGGCGGGAGTCGACTCTAAGTCGGTGCCGGACAGTGTTGGCGACGCGCTGCGGGCCGCTGGTATCGAAGTGCGGACGGCCGATGACGGCGTAGCGTGGCTGACGCCTGAGACGACAGTGGTCAAGAGCCCCGGCGTCCCGCAGGACGCTGCGGTCGTGGTTGCCGCTCGCGAGCGCGGCTTGCCAGTGATCGGCGAACTTGAGCTGGCGTGGCGGATGCTGCCGAATCCCTTCGTTGCGGTGACCGGCTCCAACGGCAAGACGACTACCGTCGAACTGCTCGGTCATATCTTCGAGCAAGCTGGAAAGCCGGCACGCGTGGCCGGCAACGTCGGTACGGCACTGTCGTCGCTCGCCGGCAAGCTAGACGACGACGCCGTGGTGATCTGTGAGGCGTCGTCGTTTCAACTCGAAGACACCGACGCCTTTGCTCCCGAAGTCGCGGTTCTCCTCAACATCGCCGACGACCATCTCGACCGGCACAAGACGTCGGAGGCTTACCGCGCCGCCAAGCTGCGAATCTTCGCTCGTCAGCCGCCGGGGACGTTCGCCGTGGTGCCGGACCACTTCCAGCTGGCGGACGTGGCGGGGGACGCAACCAAGGTCACTTTCGGGTCAGATTCAGCTCCGCGGATGTGCGACCACGACGACGCGCTGTGGTGGGAAGGCGAGCTTCTCATTCCCAACGCCGACATCCGGCTGCGCGGCGCGCACAACCGCGAAAACGCAATGGCGGCCGCGACCTCCGCGCTGTGCTTCGGTCTCCCCCGTGAGGCGGTCGTCGCCGGCCTTGAGTCCTTTTCGGGGGTGGCACACCGCTTGGAGGAAGTCGCTACTCGCGACGGCGTTCTCTACGTCAACGACTCCAAGGCGACCAACGTCGCGTCGGCCGTCGTGGGTATCTCCTCGTTTGAGTCTGGGGTGCACGTCATCCTCGGCGGACGCGGGAAGGGTGGTGACTACACGCGGCTGACGCAAGCCGTCGCAGCGCACTGCGCCCGCGTGTACGTGATCGGGGAAAGCGCCGCTGAAATCGCCTCTGCGGTGGCGACGGCCGCGGTTCCCGTGTCTGATTGCGGGGATCTCGAGACGGCCGTCGCGCGCGCACGGGCGGCGGCGGCGCCCGGCGAGGTGGTGCTGTTGTCGCCGGCGTGCGCGTCGTTTGATCAGTTTGAGTCGTTCGAAGAGCGCGGACGGCGGTTTCGGGAACTCGTACAAGACAGCTGAGACGGACTGCATTCGCGTCATGCGACCGCATGTCCTCTGCGTCTCCAGCCCCAGCCGCCCGGGCTGAGGCGGGGCCGAGCCCGACGACATAGTGGCCCCGGAAGGCGTCCGACGGAGTGTGTCGAATGGCGTGGCATGTCCGCCCGTACGTCAACAGCGCAAACGCTCGAGCAGCGCCTGCTGCTCACAGCGACGCTTTGCCTGATGGCGATTGGGGCCGTGATGGTCTACTCGGCTTCCTCCGGGCGAAACGTCATCGCCGGCGACGTGGCCGCGACGACGTATCTTTTCAAGTACCTCGGCTACGGGGCGGTGGGACTGCTCGTCTTGTCGTTGGTCTCAAAGATGGATCTGGCCGTGGTGCGGAGGCTTGCCCCGCTCGGTCTGGCCGGGGCGTTCCTGCTGCTGGTGCTGGTGCTGATTCCCGGGGTCGGGTTGGAGATCAACGGCGCTCGGCGGTGGCTGGGAGTCGGGCCAGTGCAATTTCAGCCTTCCGAAGTCATGAAAGTCGCGTTGGTCTTGCACGTCGCGGGCGTCGTAGCGGCGCGCCCGAAGATCACGTCGGACGTTCGCTTGATGTTCGTTCCGGTGCTGGTGGTGGGCGGCGCAGCGGTCCTGCTCGTTGCCGCTCAACCGGATCTGGGAACGGCACTGGTCATGTCCTTCACCATGGCGGCCCTACTGGTTGCCTGTGGTGCTCCTTTGCGGCAGTTGTTCGGGATCGCGGCCGTCGGCGCGGTCTTGGTCCTGCTTTACGCCGCCATCGACGCAGAGCGGATGTCGCGTTTGACTTCGTTCGCCAACCCGTGGGCCGAAGCGGGCGGGACTGGGTTCCAGGCCGTGCAGGGCCAGATCGCGATCGGCTCGGGTGGGATCTTCGGTGCCGGACTCGGCCAGTCCGTGCAAAAGGATCTCTACCTGCCGGAGCCGCACACGGACTTCATCCTCGCCGTCATTGGGGAGGAGCTGGGTGTCGCCGGGATCGGCGTCATCCTGCTTCTGTTCGGCATGATCGCCTTCGCGGGGTTGCGCACGGCGCACACCGCGAAGGGCATCTACGCCAAACTGATCGCCGCCGGTCTGACTTCCTTGATCCTGTGCCAAGCGCTTTTGAACACGTGGGCTGTTTTGGGACTCGCTCCGCTGACGGGCGTCCCGCTGCCTTTGATCTCGTCGGGTTCGACGTCGATGATCGTCATCCTGACCAGCGTCGGGCTACTGATCAACGTTGCCGGTGGTGGCTCAGCGCATCTGCGCGCGGTCGCGCCGCCAAGGAAGCGTCGTGACGACGAAGCACGCCGACAAGCCGCCGAAAGTCGTGATCGCAGCCGGCGGGACGGCCGGTCACGTGGTGCCGGCGATAGCGGTCGCCGACGCGCTGCGGGCTGAAGGCGCGGAAGTCGTCTTCGTCGGCGGCGAGCGGGCCGAGGCCGAGCTCGTGCCGGCGGCGGGCTATCGCCTCGAGCGCTTGCGCGTCGAGGGGATCTCGCGCACGAGTCCTCTGCGGGCCGCTCGTGCCGTCGGCAAGGCGGCGCTGTCGCTGCGCACGGCCGTGCAAATACTGGCGCGCCATCGACCGGACGTGGTGCTCGGCGGCGGGGGTTACGTCGCGGGACCGATAGGCCTGGCTGCGACTGCGCGCCGCATCCCGCTGCTGTTGACCGAAGCGGATTCGCATCTCGGCCTGACGAATCGCTTGCTCGCGCCGCGGGCGCGACGGGTATGTCTGGCTTTTCCGCTCGACGGCCGCGAGGATCCGCGATATCTCGTGACCGGCCGCCCTGTTCCTCCGCGAGACGCCGAGCGCAACCCGTCACGGGAGGCCTTTGGTTTCGAATCCGACGACCGCGTCGTGTTGGTCTTCGGGGGTTCCCTTGGCGCACGTAGTTTGAATTTCGCCGCTCCGGATGCTTTCGCCGACCCCGCTTACCGGGTCCTGCACGTCGCCGGGCGTCGCGATTTCGCTGAGCTCAGCTCTCCTGGAGCTCACTACGAGCTGCGCGATTACGTCAAGCCGTTCGGGCCGGCGCTCGCGGCGGCGGATCTGGTTGTGGCGCGATCCGGTGGATCGGTGTTCGAGATGGCTCAGTACGGGTTGCCGGCGGTTCTCATCCCGTATCCGCACGCCAGCGCAGACCACCAGACGACAAATGCGCGGTGGATGGCAGACGCAGGCGCTGCCGTGGTGGTGCGGGACGACGAGCTGACGCCGGAGCGGTTGCGTGAGGAAGTCGACGCGATCTTCGGGCAGCCCGGGCGGCTGCAAGCAATGGCGCGCGCATCACTGCGACTGGCGCGCCCGGACGCCGCCCAAGTGGTAGCGGCCGAAGTGCTGGCCGCCGCACGCAGCTGAAGCAGCTGACGCCGGACGGAAGTCTTCCTGCGTAAGCAGACATGGTTACCCGTCTTGCTCGAGCGGCGCGTAGCCGGTCCAGCTCGGCCCGAACATCGGGGCTGGCACGTCTTTGTCGAGGGCACTCGACGGCAGGCGGAACAGCTCCTTGCCATCACGGTCAGGCCAGATCAGGGTCACTTGCATGCCCGGCCTCAAGGGTTGCGGGTGGC
>JADDQZ010000071.1:1828-9445 GCA_016781085.1 Actinomycetota bacterium | reverse complement strand
GTCCCGATGGAGTGGTGTGAATCAGGAGGTAGCGCGGTTCGTGATCCGCCAAGGCGTAATCAGAACGAAGCGCCTTCAGTGCTCCCTCCTCGACGCCATGTGCGCGAAGCAGCTTGGCCGCCGGTCCGTCCGCGACGAGCATCGCCGCCAAGACGCGGGCGTCGGCGCGGCGGTTTCCCAAGGCCCCGACAGGGAGTTCGTCGCCAAGCGTCACCGTCACCGGATGTCCCATCCGCAAGGCGTCGTCGGTTGGTAACGCGAGCGATGGAATCTTCGCCGCGCGGGCCTGCACGATCCTGTAGATCTCCGACAAGGGCCGGCCGAGGGCTTCTGCAACGGTCCTGGCTCGCTCGTCGGTCCGCAACAAGGCGAGCAACAGATGCGCCGGCCGAACGGTTCCATGCCCGTGGTCAGCGGCTTCTTCGGCAGCCAGCTCCAGCGATGCCTTGGCACTTGGCGTAAACGCCATCCCTGCGCCCGTGCTCCCGTCCCCCGTTCCGAAGAGCTCGACGACTTGGCTTCTCAGCGCGTCCACGCGGACGTTGAGCAGGGCGCCGTCTTGCACGCTGACTCCGACAAGCAGGTGCTCTCCGCCGATTGCCGTGTGCCCAAGCTCCCGCGCTGCTTCATGGGCCGTGACGACCGCATTCCGGGCGGATTCATCGAATCTCTCGAACATGTCTGTCGTGCCATCATCGCGATGCGCCGCTTTGAAGCAAGCGATCGCTCCTCTGGGCGGCCTCTGGGATTGCTCAAGCCTTCAGTGGCGCGGCCCCTCAGGCGAGCGTGATCGTGCGGTCGACCCGGACCGCGTCGAGGAGCCGCCGGTCATGGGTGACGAGTAGAACCGTGCCGTCGAAAGCGTCGAGCGCGACCTCGAGCTGCTCGATCGCCGGTAGGTCGAGATGGTTCGTCGGCTCGTCGAGGACGAGGAAGTTGACTCCCACCGCCATGAGGGCGGCGAGCATTGCGCGCGTACGTTCGCCCGGCGAAAGCGAGGCGGCGGGTCGGGCGACGTGATCGTCGCTCAAGCCGAACTTCGCAAGCAGGGAGCGGGCGTCTTGAGCAGACAGCTCTGTCTTGACGACGAAAGCATCCAGCAGCGCATCATCTGAAGCCAGTCCGCTGCGCCGTTGATCGAGCTCCCCGACCCGCACGCCCGGTCCCACGTAGTGCTGTCCCGTCTCCAGCGCGATGCGACCAAGCAACGCTTGTACGACCGTGGTCTTGCCCGCACCGTTGGGTCCGGCTAGGGCGACACGCTCGCCCCATCCAAGCTCGAGATCGATGGGCCCGAGTGAGAAGCTGCCGCGGCGAATCCTTGCCTGCTCCAGGCGCGCAACCACCGAGCCCGCGCGCTCGGCACCGCCGAAACGCAGATCGAGCTCCCAGCGCCGCCAGGGCTTTTCCGCCGGTTCCAGTCGTTCGAGTGCCTTTTCAGTCGCGCGGACCTTCGCCGCCTGCTTTTCCGAGCGCTCGGCCCGTGCCGCCCTGAGATTGCGGTCAGGTTCGGACTTGCGTCGCGCGTTGCGTACGCCGGTATCCATCCAAGCTCGCTGGCGCCGCCCACGGTCCTCGAGACGCTGTCGCTCAGACCGATATGTCTCGTAGCCGGACTCGGCGTGACGAGCGGCAGTGGCGCGCAGCGTCTGATAACCGGACCATCCGCCGCCGTACTCGGTCGCGCGGTGGGTGATCTCGTCGAGCTCGAGGACGCGGGTCACCGTGGCGTCGAGAAACGCGCGGTCGTGCGAGACGATCACCGCTCCACCAGGCCGCTCGCGAACAAAGCGCTCAAGGCGATCCAGCCCCTGGAAATCCAGGTCGTTGGTGGGCTCGTCCAGCAGCAGAAACGAAAAGCGGGAGAGCAGGATCGCCGCAAGTGACGCACGCGCTGTCTGCCCGCCGGAAAGCGCTGACGTCTCGACGTCGAGTGCGCGCGGATCAAGTCCGAGGTCGCGGCAGATCGCTTGGGCACGCGGCTCCAGGTCAGCGCCACCGAGCTCGAGCCAATTCTCCAGGGCGGCGGCGTAGGAATCGTCCGCGCCGGCTTCTCCGCGCGCTAGAGCCTCCGTGGCGATATCGAGCTGGGTCGACGCCTCGGCAACGCCGGTGCGCCGCTCGAGAAAGGCGATCAGCGGCTCGCCGAGCCGGGGGTCGGGCTCTTGAGGGAGGTAGCCGGCCGTACCGCCGCTGAGCTGCACATGGCCTGCGTCTGGTGCGTCCAGGCCCGCGAGGATCCGCAGCAGCGTCGATTTCCCGGCGCCGTTCGGGCCGACCACTCCGAGGACGTCACCAGGCGCGACGACTACGGACAGGTCTTCGAAGACGACGTGAGCGCCGTAGGCCTTGACGATCTCGTGGGCGGAAAGGACACCTGAGTTGGGCACGGCGTCAGGAGCCTAGACTGCCGCTGATGCAGCGACCGATCGTTTCAGCGGTGCTCAGCGCCGGTCTGATCGGGTGCGGTGGTTCTGAACCGCAGTCGCCGCCGGCGAAATCAGGTCAAACGGCGGTCGGCGCCCCGACGGCGACGCAGACCCCGACCGCGACGGCAAGAGACAGCGCGGCGCGCGTTGCCGATGCCGCGAACGTGCTCGACTCGTGGTCGGCGGTTATCTTGCCGGCGCTTGTCACCGCGCAAGCGCGTGCTGGAGCGCTTCAAAAGGGTGAAACCGACAAGGCGGCGCGGCTTGAGCGCAAGTTCTATCGCCAGCTCAAGACCGTGCAGCGCTTCCGCCGCGACGCGCGCGAGCGACTCGGCGCCGAGTCAGGCACGCGTGAAGCAAAGGCCGTCGGCGCGGCTGGCGATGCCTGGAGCGAATGGGCGCGCGAAATCAGGACACATCCACCGGCCGGCGATGTTTCCCAGGCCCAGAAGATCACTGATCTCGGACGAACGGCCGTCCGGCGACACCAGGCGGCGTATGAGGCCGTCGGCCGGCAACCGCCGCCGGCCTTTCAGCGCAAGTAGGCGCCTACACCGACGCGCCGATCACCCGGCTACTGAACCTTGGCGTCAGCTACCGGCGCGATCGATGTGGTCTGCCTTCAGCTCTTCGTAGCGCTCTTCGGCGCTTCTCTCGTCGACGTGCTTTTCGATGTGCTGGTCGTCGTCGACTTCCAGCACGACGTAGCTGCCCAGCCGGGCTAGTTCGACGTTTTCGGCGGAGTCCTCCTGCGCCGCGTCGCCGGACAACACGCGGTTGTTGATCTCATCCTGTTCGGCTTGAGTCAGCGGGACGGCAGACTCATCGCCGGAGGAAGCTTCGCTTGCGGTCATGTGTGCTCCAGGGAGACGTTGAGTGCTGGACAGGTAGAGCCATTGAAGGCCGTGGCGATACGGGGTGCTGCGGCCGGCGGATTTCCCTATGCCGCGACCAGCAGGTGCCGCTCTTCGATCACCGACAGCGCCAGGGTCTTGTATCCCACCTCGTCGAAGAGAACCGTGAGGAGCTCGCCCTCGTAGCGTTGCACCGTGCCTTCGCCCCATTGCGGGTGGCGCACCCGGCTGCTGAGCTCGAAGGGACGTGTTGCTTCTTCGGCAGCCGGTTGGTCGCCCTCACCCGCCTCGCAGATGTCACAACGCCCGCACGGCGGCTCGAACGGTTCGCCGAAGTAAGACAGCAGCGCCGCGCGACGGCAGCTGCGGGTTTCAGCGTACGCGCGCATCATGTCAATCCGGGAGCGGTCGAACTGCCGGCGCTGTTCCTGCTCCTCGGCTGCTTCGCGTACGGCTTCGGGACGCGGCGGCGCGTCGGCGGCTTCGGCGATCTCACCCGTGGTGAGCACTTCGACGGCGCCGACGTCTTCCAAACGAGAAACGGCAGTCGTCAGCTTCGATTGCGAGAGGTCGGTCGCTTCTTTGAGCTCTGTGGGCTCGACCGGCTCTTCTGCTTCGGCCACCACGTCGGCGACCTTCGCGATGTCCGTGACGTCCACTTGGCCCGTGCCGGCGAAGAAGCGCCGTACGCCCAGGTCTTCGGAGCGGTAGAAGAGCACCGCTTCGGCTGGTTCGCCGTCGCGTCCTGCGCGACCAATCTCCTGGAAGTAGGAATCAAGCGAGTCGGCGGGTTCGGCATGGAAGACAAAACGGACGTTCGCCTTGTCTATCCCCATCCCGAACGCCGTCGTCGCGACCACTACGTCGGTTTCGTCGCTCATGAAGCGCTCTTGCGTGGAGTCGCGCTCGTCGGCTTTCATTCCCGCGTGGTAAGGCTCGGCGCGGACGCCGGCCTGGCGCATCGCTTCGGCAAGTTCTTCCGTCCGCTTACGCGTTGCGGTGTAGACGATGCCGGGCTTGGCCGATTCGTGTACGCGAGCGACCAGCGTCCGGTCGCGCGGAGGTTCGTCATAGAAGCGCTCGACTTCCAGGCGCAGGTTGGGACGGTCGAAGCCACGGACGATGATCGCCGGGTCTTCCATGCCCAGCCGCTCGACGATTTCTTCGCGAACCGGCGGCGCGGCGGTCGCGGTGAGGGCGAGGACCGGCGGGCGCCCGAGGGCTTCCACCACTGCCCCCAGCTTCAGGTAGTCCGGGCGAAAGTCATGTCCCCACTCGGAGATGCAGTGTGCCTCGTCGACAACGAGCAAGGACACGTTGGCCACGGCCAGCTCGTCGAAGACTTCCGCGTTGGCGAGTTGCTCGGGAGCCAGGAACAGGAATTCGAGTACGTCTTCGGCGAAATCGGCGAGCGTGTCGGCGCGCTCGCCCGAGGAAAGCGTGGAGTTCAGCTGCGCCGCCGTGCCGCGCGTGCGTTCTTGGAGGTCCAATACTTGATCGCGTTGCAAGGCGATCAGGGGCGAGACAACGACGGTCGCACCCGGTCTCAGCATGCCGGCGATCTGGTAGATGGCCGACTTGCCCGAGCCGGTCGACATCACCGCCAGCGTGTCGCGTCCGTCGAGCACGGCTTGGATGGCTTCGGCCTGGCCAGGTCGTAGCTCTTCGAACTCAAACGACTCGCGCGCGACGCGCTCGATGACTTGGCGGCGGTCAGACATGGGGAGCCGGGGAATGCCCGCCGGGGTGCAGAGGCAAACGACCGACCGCGGCCTTAGGGTGGTGTCGATGACCGCGTCGACACCGTGGCTCGGACGGGAGCTTCATTTCGTAGGCATCGCGGGCGCAGGGATGAGCGGTCTGGCGCTGGTTGCTCAGTCGCTGGGAGCGAAGGTGACCGGCTCCGATCAGAGCGTGACCAACTCCTACGCGGTGCGGCTGGTTCAAGCCGGGATCAAGCCCTTCGCAGGACATGCCGCCGGCAACGTTCCGCCAGGCGCTGAGGTCGTTGTCTCCACGGCCATCGGCCCCGACAATCCGGAACGCCAGATCGCGCGTGCGCGCGACCAAGTCGAGTTGCACCGCGCGGAGCTGCTGGGCGAGCTGACCCAGCTCAAACCGACTATCGCGGTCGCCGGAACGCACGGCAAGACGACTACTTCGAGCATGGTCGTACACGCGCTGCACGCCTGTGGGCTTGATCCGAGCTACTTGATCGGCGGGGAAGTCCGGACGACAGGCACCAATGCGGCCTGGGGCAGCGGCGAGTGGCTCGTCGTCGAAGCCGATGAATCCGATCGCTCGCTGCTGCGCCTTTCGCCGCACATTGCTGTCTTGACCAACGCCGAAGTCGACCACCACACCGTCTACGCGTCTCAGCGAGAAGTCGACGAAACCTTCGCAGAGTTTCTCGGCAAGGCGAAAACCGCGGTGGTGTGGGACCGGCCGGAGCTGCTCGCGCTTGTGCCCGACGGCGTGGAAGCGGTGCCGTTCGACGCTGCAAGACCGCGGCTTCATGGCGGCGGAAGCTCGTTCAAAGTCGACGGCCTCAACGTCGAGCTCGTCGTCCCCGGCGCCCACAACGCACGCAACGCCGCCGGCGCACTGGCCGCGTGCAAGGCGGCGGCGCTGGATCTCGCCGCTGCCGCGCGCTCGCTGCATGACTTCTCCGGTGCTGGGCGGCGGTTTGAGTGCATCGGAACCACTCCGTCGGGAGCGCCGGTGGTCGATGACTACGCACATCACCCGACAGAGGTCCGCGCGACGCTGGACGCCGCGCGCACGCTGGAGCCGAGTCGGCTTATCGCGATCTTTCAACCGCATCTGTTTTCCCGCACTCAACACGAGGCTGTCGCCTTCGGCGAGGCGCTGGCCTTGGCCGACGTGGTCGTCGTGTGCGACGTGTACCCCGCTCGCGAGCGGGCCGAGGACTATCCCGGTGTCTCAGGGCGCCTCGTGCTTGACGCAATCCATGGCGGCGTTGAGGCGTCTTGGGCGCAAACGCTCGATGACGCGTATGCGCAGGTCCGGAAGCTCGTGAGGGAAGGCGACCTTGTCCTGACGCTCGGTGCGGGCGACGTGAACTCGGTCGGGCGACGGCTCATTGGAGTTCCGGGCGCTTCGCTCTCCACTGAAGAGGCGGCCGGCGGCGGCTGATGGCGGGAGGAGCGCAAGTTCTTCTGTCGAAAGCAGCCACGATGGGGGGCACGGAAAAGCAGGTTCGTTGCGGCCGGCACGCGCGACGCGAGGAGAAAGCTTGACCGCGCTGCGGGCAGCCCTCCCGCGACTGGGGATCGTGCGCAGGGTGGCCTTGCCGCAGCGAGCCGGCCGTGCCCTCTTGCTGGCTCTCCTGCTGGTGGCATGCATGGTCACCGGCTGGCTTTGGCTGCGAGACGCAGCGTTCGCCGACGTCAAGAAGGTCCGGATAAGTGGACTGACGTCCACACAAGCCGCCGATGTGCGCGCGTCCTTGACCGATGTCGGTACCGACATGACGACCCTGCACGTTCGGCACGACGCGCTGCTCGACGCGATCAAGCCGTACAAGACCGTTGCCGGGCTTTCAGTCACCACCGACTTTCCCGACACCCTCAACGTCGAGGTGACGGAACGACCGCTGATCGCGGCGGTCAAGATCGGCGGGTCGAGGGTTCCCGTCGTAGAAGACGGCTCGCTGCTGATCGGAGTGCGCGCTGAGCCCAACCTCCCGACAATTGACGCCGGCCGACTGCACAGCTCCTCTGAGCTCGCCGACAAGAAACCGCTCGCTGCCGTCGCGGTACTCGCCGCCGCGCCTGCGCCGTTGCACAGCAGGATCAGCGATGCCCAATACGAGTCGCGCGGGCTGACTCTGAAGCTGCGCACCGGACCTGATCTGGTCTTCGGCGACGCGCACCGGCTACGTGCCAAGTGGGCGGCTGCCGCGCGGGTACTCGCAGAGCCGACTGCAGTAGGTGCTGTCTACCTAGACCTGAGGGTTCCGGAGCGGGTCGCCGCAGGAGGCGTGACGACGCCGTCGGCGATCGCGAATGCAGACGGGCCGGCGGGCGAAGCCACGAGCTCCGCGCCTTCCCCCGGCGCGGATTCCACCGTGGCTCCTGGTGTCGGCGCGGGATCCGTGGACTCCGGCGTGCCGGCACCTGCGCCGGCAGCGCCGAGCGCCGGCGCGGCGGCGCCGGTCGTCCCACAACCCACTCCTGCTCCTGTGTTGCCGACGGCGCCAGACTCCTCGGCGGTGCCGGGAACACCCGTCGCGCCGTCAAGTCCGTAGCGATGTGTCTGCTTTTGAAGGCGCGGCGGCCGCTGTGCGGTGACGACTTCGAGGACGCGGAGGG
>JADDQZ010000071.1:0-1701 GCA_016781085.1 Actinomycetota bacterium | reverse complement strand
CGACTACAACTCGAGGTTCGGACAAGACTCATGGAAGCTGGCAACTATCTCGCCGTCATAAAAGTCGTAGGTGTGGGCGGCGCCGGCACGAACGCCGTCAACCGCATGATCGACGCGGGCCTTTCGGGCGTGGAATTCATCGCGGCCAACACGGATGCTCAGGCGTTGCAGATGACCGACGCCGACATCAAGCTCAACATCGGTAACGAGATGACCAAGGGCCTTGGCGCGGGTGCCAACCCGCAAGTCGGGCACGCGGCCGCCGCCGAATCACGTGACGACATCAAAGAGGCGCTCAAGGGTGCGGACATGGTGTTCGTGACCGCCGGCGAAGGCGGTGGCACCGGCACCGGTGCTGCTCCGGTCATCGCCGAGATCGCCAAGAATGAGATCGGCGCGCTGACCGTCGGGGTCGTCACCCGGCCGTTCACCTTTGAAGGCGGACAGCGGTCCCATCAAGCTCAAGAGGGCATCGATCGGCTGCGCGACAACGTCGACACGCTGATCGTCATCCCGAACGAGCGGCTGCTCTCGATCGTTGATCGCCGCACCAGCATCCTCGACGCCTTTCGCGAGGCCGACAACGTCCTGCGTCAGGGCGTTCAAGGCATCACCGATCTGATCACCATTCCGGGGTTGATCAACCTCGACTTCGCCGATGTCCGCACGATCATGCAAGACGCCGGCTCAGCCCTGATGGGCATCGGCATGGCGACGGGGGAGTCGCGGGCGGGTGAAGCTGCCAAGGCGGCGATCTCCTCGCCGCTGCTCGAAGAATCCGTGGAAGGCGCCACCGGCATCCTCTTGAACATCACCGGCGGGCGGGAGCTCGGCTTGTTCGAAGTCAACGAGGCGGCGGAGATCATCCACTCGGCGGCTGATGCCAACGCCAACATCATCTTCGGGGCGGTCATCGACGAATCGCTCGGCGACGACATCCGCGTGACGCTGATCGCCACCGGTTTCGACCGCGTCCGGCGTGGCGTCCGCGCGGCTGGGGGACGCCAACCGATGGAGCGCGCTCCCATGCGGCCCGGCCCCGACCGGGGCCCCCGCATCGATGACCGCCAGCGCTCGTCGTTGGAGATCGCCGACGACGACATCGACATCCCGCCGTTCTTGCGCTGACGGGCCTCGGCCACTGAGCGCTGATAGCGCGCTGATCGCCGGGAAGGCGCAGTTCTGTCACGGCTGAGCCGTCCGAACGGCGTTGAAGTGGAACCAGCGGGTGCCGCGTGCGTGCCCGTTATCGCGCCCTCAGGCGCCCTCGACCCAGTCCGGCACACGTGATTGATCACGCGGAAACTTCTCCAGATCCTCGATGAACAGGGCCGGGTCGATCGGCCGCTCGAACGCCGGCTGGGTCTCGTAGTCGTAGTCGGCGCGATACTCGCCCTGCGCGCCGACGGTCAGCCGCGCCGAAAACCACGTTCCGCTTCCTTCGCGGTACATCAGCTGCCGTAGGTCCCAGAACAGCTCCGCGAGATCCATGATCACGAAGTTGTAGATGCCGGTCGGCTGCCAGGCCCCATGGGGAGACAGTCGCCACCACGCGTTCACTTCGCTCGCCCGGGAAGCAAACGAGATGGCGATGGCCGCCTCGGCCCACGAGGGGTCCATTCCCTCAAAGACGGTGCGGGCGAGCTTCTCGACAATCGCGTTCTCTGCGGCCTGCGTCATCGCCGCGTCCCGCCACGACAG
>JADDQZ010000082.1 GCA_016781085.1 Actinomycetota bacterium | reverse complement strand
GAAGCGTAGGCACGCCGGTCGTATCCGCTTTGAAGCGTAGGCACGCCGGTCGTATCCGCCTCGCAGCGTGAAAGCATTCCGCCATGCTCGCCGGACCTATTGCGTCGCTCTACACCAGCGTCGAGACCTCCATCGGCCGGCTGCTCGTCTTCCGCACGGCGGCCGGTATTGCGCGCATCGCTTTTGAGGACGAGCGCGAGGACGTCGTGGTGACCCAGGTGGGCGCTTGTCTCAATAAGGCGCCTGTGCGCGCGGACGCCGGACTGAAACATGAGCAGCAGTCGCTGAGCGCCTACCTGTCGGGCGCCAGCGACGAACTCGACCTGCCGGTGGATTGGTCGCTGGTTTCGGGGCAGTTCCGGCGGCGGGTCCTGCAAGAACTGCACGCCGGTGTGCGGCGCGGCGAATCGGTCACTTACGGGCAGCTGGCCGCTCGGGCTGGCCGGGCGGGGGCTGCTCGCGCGGCGGGTACGGCATGTGCGCGCAACCCCGTCCCCGTCCTTGTCCCTTGTCACCGAGTGCTGCCAAGTAGCGGGCGCCTGGGCGCGTACGGTGGCGGGGTCCACTGCAAGCGCCGGCTTCTGACACTCGAAGGATGCCGTTTCTCTTAGCGCCTAGCGCTCCGCGCGCACGTCGACTTTCTCGATCACCACGGGATCGACCGGCTTCTGCGTCGTCGCGTCCGTTTCCACTACCCCGATCTTCTCGACGACCTCGATGCCGTCGGTGACTTCACCGAGCAGCGCGTACTCGGGCGGCAAGTCGGTGTCTTCAGTCATGACAAAGAACTGGCTACCGGACGTCCCGGGCGGTTCGTTGCCGGCTTTCGCCATGGCGACGGTGCCCTTGGTGTAGGCGAGATCCTCCGGAGGCGCTTCGCGCACCGAGTAGCCCGGCCCGCCCGTGCCAGCACCGATGGGGTCTCCTCCCTGAATGACGAAACCCGGAACGATGCGGTGAAAGATCAATCCGTCGTACAGCCCCTCCTGCGCCATGTGGGCGAAAGATGCCGTCGTCTTCGGCGCCCGCTTGACCGCAAGCGCGAATTCGAACGTCCCGCAGGATGTCTGCACGGTTGCGGTGTAGCCCTTGGCGGGGTTCAAGTTCTTCGTAGGCCTGGAGAGTTCGAGATCACGCTTGGGCTCCGGTTCGGCCACCTTCTCGCAGCCGCCCGACGCGCTGGCGGCAGTTGATTGCGGGTCGGCCGCGGTCGTGTCCTCGGACTCGGTTTCGCCGCCGCAGGCAGCGAGCGCTGTCAGGGAGGCGAACAGCAGCATCAGCAGGCAGAGGGCTTGGCGCATGGCGGGCGATGATAATGCCCCTGTGCGGCTCTCCCCGACGGCCCTGGCGTACGACCATTTCCTGCTTGACCTCGACGGCTGCGTCTGGATCGGCGACGAAGGAGTGCCCGGCGCGGCTGAGGCGCTGAACGCGCTCCGCGCCGTCGGCAAGCGCGTCGTGTTTGTCACCAACGATCCGCGCCACACCGCCGAGCAGTACGTGATCAAGCTCTGGCGCCTCGGGTTTCAAGCCGCCGCCGAGGAAGTGGTGACGGTCGGGGCGGCGCTCGAGCGCCTGCTGAGCGAGTCCTTCAGGCCACGGAACGCATTCGTAATCGGTACACGAGCCCTCGTCGATCATGTCGCGCTAGCCGGCATGCGAATCGTCAACGCCACCTCGCTGGCTCCGCACGCCGATCTCGTTGTCCTGGGCGGGCACGAGCGCTTTGATTACGCGGAGTTGCGAACGGCTATCCAGGCCGTGTCGCGGGGTGCGCAGCTTGTCGGCACGACCCGCGACGCAACCTTTCCCATGCCGGATGGCCCTTGGCCGGGCACAGGATCTCTGCTGGCCGCCGTAGAAGCCGGCACGGGGCGTCAAGCCGATTACATCGTCGGCAAGCCTGAGCCCGCCATGTACGAAGCGGCGCGCGCGCGCCTGGGTCCCGGGCGCGTGCTGGCTGTCGGCGACCGCATGGACATCGACGTAGCCGGCGCTCAAGCGGCCGGACTCGACAGCGCGCTGGTTCTCACCGGAGCTTGCATCGAGTCAGACGCGCGTCGCAGCGCGTCGCCGCCGACGTACATCGGGTCGTCGCTCACTCACTTGCTGTCTGCAGCGGCGGACACGCAGTCGACCCTGGGGGAGGTCGCTTGATTCCCTTCGCCGCCAAGCTGAGCGCTGCCCGCGCCGCCGGGTCACTAGCCCGCCTGACCGGCCGCGGCGGCACGACGCTGCCGGGAAAGCTGCTGCTGCGGCTCGATTCCCGCGCGATCGAGCGTCTCTCGCGCAACCTGCCTGAAGGCAATGTGGTGGTGTCGGCAACCAACGGCAAGACGACTACCGCAGCGATGATTTCCTCGATCCTCGGCCGCGAGGGAAAACGCCTCGTGCACAACCGGGCGGGCGCGAACATGGCGGGCGGAATTGCCAGCACGCTCGCCGGCGCCTCCGGTTGGGACGGGCGGCGTCTGGACGGCACTTTCGGGCTTTTCGAGGTCGACGAGTTCTGGCTCGGCTCCGTGGCCGAACAGCTGCAACCGCGCGCGCTCCTGCTGTCCAATCTCTTCCGCGACCAGCTCGATCGCTACGGCGAGCTCGAAACGATCGCCGCGCGGTGGGCGGCCGTGGCCGCCGAGAAGCCCGAGCACCGCCCTCTGATCCTCAACGCCGACGACCCGCTCGTCGCCGATCTTGGCCGCAACCGCCCGCGCGTCACCTACTTCGGCGTCGACGACGACTCGCTGGCTTACTCAGAGCTACAGCACGCCTCCGATTCAAAGCACTGCCGCCGTTGCGGAACGGCTTACGCCTACGACGCGGCTTATCTCGCCCACCTTGGTCACTACCACTGCCCCAACTGCGGAGCCAGACGCCCGCAACCGACTGTCGTTGCGCGCAACGTCGAGCTGCGCGGCATTCGATCGGCGGCCTTCGACTTGCACGCGGCTGGAGGCAGCGTCCGCGTGGAGCTGCCCCTGCCGGGTCTGTACAACGTCTACAACGCGCTCGGAGCCGCCGCTCTGGCTTTGGAGCTGGGCGCGACACTGAACTCGGTTGCGGCGGGCTTAGCGGCGGTGAAGCCCGCTTTCGGTCGCGCAGAAACCGTTGTCATGGGTTCGCGCGACGCGTCGCTGTTGCTTGTGAAGAATCCTGCGGGTGCCAACGAGGTACTGCGGACGTTGGCACTGGAGGCACAAGAGCTCGACCTGCTCGGCGTGCTGAACGACGGGATCGCCGACGGTCGCGACGTCTCGTGGGTCTGGGACGCCGATTGGGAGCTGTTGCAAGGCAAAGTGAGGCGAGTCACGTGCGCCGGCACGCGTGCGCCTGAGCTTGCGCTGCGGTTGAAGTACGCCGGCGTGGACCCCGCGCGCCTGCGAGTGGTCGAGCCGCTCGACGAGGCACTCGACGCGGCGCTGTCCGACGGCACCGGGTCGCTCTACGTCCTTCCGACCTACACCGCCTTGATCGAGCTCAAGCGGCTGCTGTCTGAGCGCGGCGTTTCGCAGGAGTACTGGCGGTGAGCGCGCATGGCAGTTCAAGCCAGTCGCTTGTGGTGTGGCACGATGTCGAGTGCGGTGCCTACCAAGCCGATCTGGCGCTCTGGGTCGAGCTCGCCAAGGCCACCGACGACCCCGTGCTGGACATCGGTGCCGGTACGGGACGGGTCGCTCTGACGCTTGCGGCGACGGGATGCCGAGTGGTGGCCCTGGATCGGGAGCCCGTGCTGCTCGATGCCCTCGCACAGCGAGCGGCGGACGCGGGCCTGGCGGTTGAGTGCGTGGTCGCAGACGCCGCCGACTACGACATCGAGTCGACCACCTTCGGCCTCATCATCGTTCCCATGCAAACGATTCAGCTGCTCGACTCGGAAGCGCGGGCGGCGTTTCTGGCTTGCGCTCACCGCGCGCTGCGGGCCGGTGGGTTGCTCGCGCTGGCCGTCGCGGACACGATCGAGGCGTTTGAGCCCGACGAAGTGCTGTTGCCGGATCCGGACCGCCTCGAACGCGACGGTTGGTCATACGAGTCGCAACCTTTGTCGGCACGCCGGATCGGCGATTGTGTCCGTTTAGAGCGGCTGCGGCAAGCCGTCTCTCCTTCCGGCGAGCGCCTTGAGGAGCTCGATGAGATTGATTTGGCGGACATCTCCCCCGCTCACTTGCGAGCGGAGGGAGAACGCGCGGGGTTCGTACCGCAGCCTTCGTGGCGAGTCCCGCCGACGCCTGAGCACGTCGGGTCTGAAGTGGTGATGCTGCGTGCGTGAAGACGTTCGTCCGGAAGCAGTGAGGCCGCGTGCCTGAACACGTCTTGCGCGTGGGCGCGCTTTATCCCGAGCTGATGAACATCTACGCCGACCGCGGCAATCTGTTGTTGCTGCAGAAGCGCTGCCAATGGCGGGGCATCGGCTTTGAGCTCGCCAGCGTGACGCTCACCGAAGATCTCGATCCTGACGCTCACGATCTGCTGTACCTCGGCGGCGGACAAGACCGTGATCAAAAGTTGTGTGCGCAAGACCTGGCCACCGCCAAGCGCGCTTCGGTTCAAGCCGCGGTCGAGCGGGGTGTCGTCATGTTCGGGGTCTGCGGTGGCTTGCAGCTCCTGGGCGAGTTCTACGAGCTCGATGGCGAGAAGCTCCCAGGGCTCGGGCTCGTCGACCTGCGCACGACCCGCGAGAGGGGCCCACGGCTGATCGGCAACGTCGCGATAGACGTCGACCTCGACGGCCAGTCGCGCGTATTGGCTGGCTTTGAGAACCACGGCGGCCGCACGGTGCTGGGCGCGGGAGCGCAGCCGCTGGGTCGCGTTCTCCGCGGCCACGGCAACAACGGGCGCGACGGCTCTGAAGGGGTGATCGGCGGCCCGCGTGAAAACATCGTCGGCACCTACTTGCACGGCCCGCTGCTGCCCAAGAACGCGTGGTTCGCCGACTGGCTCATCGCGCGCGCACTTGGAGTCTCCGAAACGGAGCTCGCGCCGCTCGACGACACCTTCGAGCGTGCGGCGCATGCGAGCGCCCGACGAGCGGCCGGCGTCTGAAGTATCCGTGGCCAGGTGCGATTTGCCTGAAAGCTACGGAGTTCGTCTTGGCCGGCCTTGGCGTCTGAACCGCGCGCTAGGTTCCGACTGCTGATGGAGCTCTCCGCCTACCAACGGCAGTCCCGCGAGACGGCCGTGTACCCTGGCGCCGGCGACAATCTCCTCTACCCCACTCTCGGGCTGTGCGGGGAGACCGGCGAAGTGGCCGAGAAGGTCAAGAAGATGGTTCGCGACGATGACGGAAAGCTCTCGGACCAGCGCCGGGAAGCGCTGTCCTATGAGATGGGCGATGTCCTGTGGTACCTGGCACAGCTCGCCACCGAAGCCGGACTCGAGCTTGACGAGATCGCTGGCGCCAACTTGGAGAAACTCCGCTCACGCCAGCAGCGCGGAGCGCTGCACGGCAGCGGCGACGAGCGCTGACCACGGACGTCAAGCGCTGCGCGCGCGCAGCTTCGCCGAGCGTGACGCGGGCTGATTGAGCACGTTGCCAGCCTTGGTGGCTAGCCGGTTGCCGCGATCCGCGGCTCCTCCGAAGAGTCGTCGTCCTCGCTGTCGTAGCTGTCCGGCTGAGGACCGCGGCCGTTCGCGGCGGGCGTCCAGCGGGTGCCTTGCACGCCGTCGTCGTGCGCCGTCGTGGTGGCGGGCAAGCCATCACCGGCGGCCCGCAGGGAGCCGTCGGCGTCGCCGGTCGTCATCGAGGATTCCTCACGGTCGAGCGGCACGGCGTAGCGGGAAAAGCGGTCGGCGTCGACAGCCGGCAGGCGAGCGGAGATGCGCACCCCCTCCGGCATGTCCTCGCGCTTCAAGTCGCCGGCCAGCTTGTGCAGCTCCGATAGGACGCTTCCATCCGCGTAGGGCACCAGCAGCTCGACTGAACGCTGCAACCGCTCGAACTCACTCCAAATCTGGTGACCGAGCTCATCGAGACCCTCGCCGGTTACGGCGCTGACGAGAACGCCATGGGGATGCTCGGCCGCGACCTCGCGACGCTGGTTCTCGTCGAGAAGGTCCGCCTTGTTGAGGACCAGGAGCATCGGCTTCTCGCCGATCTCGATCTCCGCCAGCACCTTCTCGACTGCTCGGATCATCTCTTTCCGGTCGTCTTCGGGTGCGCTGGCGTCAACGACGTGTAAGAGCAAGTCGGCGAGCTTCGTTTCCTCCAACGTGGCCGAAAAGGCGTCCACGAGCTGGTGGGGCAGCTTGCGGATGAACCCGACTGTGTCCGTTGCCAGGTAGTTGCGCCCGTCCAAGCGCATAGTCCGCGTAGTCGGATCCAGGGTGTGGAAGAGCCGGTCGCGCACGCTCACCGACGCGCCCGTCAGCTTGTTCAGTAGCGTCGACTTGCCGGCATTGGTGTAGCCGGCGAGCGCTACGGTCGGAAGCTGCGCCCGCTCTCGTTCGGCGCGCATGACCGAGCGGTTGTTGCGGACCTGATTCAAACGCCGGCGCAAGCTGGAGATACGGTCGCGGGCGAGGCGGCGGTCCGTCTCGATTTGAGACTCGCCTGGGCCACGCGTGCCGATGCCGCCGCCCAGGCGCTCCAAGTGCGTCCACAAACCCCGCATGCGCGCCAGGTTGTATTCGAGCTGCGCAAGCTCGACTTGAAGCTTGCCTTCCGCGGTGTGCGCGTGACTGGCGAAGATATCGAGGATCACGGCCGTGCGGTCGACGACCGGCACGCCCAGCTCTTTCTCGAGATTGCGCTCCTGGCGCGGCGTCAGCTCGTCGTCACAGGCGACGACGTTGGCGTCGAGCTGTTCGATCTGGGCTTTGAGCTCGGCGACCTTGCCCGGACCGAGATAGAGGTTCGGGTGCGGCTGCTCGCGGTGCTGCACGAGCTCGCCGGACACTGCCACTCCGGCTGTCTTGAGTAGCTCCTTGAGCTCGGAAAGATCGTCTCCGGCGGGCATCACGCCAACCGCGACCGCGCGTTGACGCGCGCGCGGCGCCGCCTGCTCTGAACCGGCACTACTCGGGGCTGATGTGCTCGGGACGCGGTCGGAAGCCATTACAGGAGTCTAGGCCGGATGTGGACATTCGCCGTGTCGCTGCCGGAGTTCACGGCCGCCCCAGCGGGACAGGCCATCCACGCACGCGCAACGTGAGCTCGACGGAGATGTACGCAGTCGACTCAATATTCCGAGAAGACCCCAAGCGCCGCAGTAGTGATTGCCGTCAGCCTGGGAACGCTCACTCAGCCAGTTCGCTACTTCCCGGCCACGGATTGGCCGATAAGGCTCACGTGCCCAAGCTCTCCTTCGGGTTCCGTCTGGCTCTGGCCGGATTGATCACCCTCACGGTCGTCCTCTTCGCCACCCAGCTGTTGGTGTCGGCGTCCGTACGGGAGACGATGCTCGAAGAAAACCGGCTTCTCTACCAGGCTGATGCCTCGTTCATCCAAAGCTCCTTGGCGGCAGGCGAGTCGGGGACCGGCGTGCCGGCGACAACGCGAGCGGCGCTCGTCGCCATCGATGAGCGCCCCGCCGTCGTCAACGTCGAGCTCGTCTCCACCGATGGCCGCGTGGTGGCGGCCTCTCCGAGCCACGACGTCGGACAGACCGAGAGGGGCCGCTCCGTGGACGTCGCCCGCAGCGGTCACAACTACGCGGGACCTGAACTCGAAGCCCGGGACGTCGAGCAGGAATACACCTACCTGACCGCGCTCACCGGTCCAGACGCGAAGCGTTACGCGCTTGAAGTCGACGAAGACGCGTCGGTGCTCAACAAGCGCGTCTCCCTCCTGAATACGCGGCTCGTCATGCTGAGTGTGCTCGCACTGCCGTTTGCCGCTGCGCTTTTCTTGCTGGTCGGGGGTGCCCGCCTCGTCCAAGGACACAACCTTGCGCTACGGCGGGCCGAGCGTGACCCGCTCACCGGACTAGGAAATCGCCGCTACTTCGATGACCGTCTCGCCGGGGAAGTCGCCACGGCTCAATCCCGGCGCGCGCCGCTCGTCCTGGCGGTCCTCGATCTCGACGATTTCAAAGCCATCAACGACACTCACGGACATCACCGGGGAGACGAGGTCCTGGCGGCGGTCGCTTCGGCGCTCAGGGCCGGCCGGCGCGCCGATACGGCGTTCCGGCTGGGTGGCGATGAATTCGCCGTGCTGATGCCGAACATCGGCCTCGAGGGCGCCCGCCACGCCATGCAGCGGCGAGCCGACGCGCTGGCGCAAGACGAGAGCTCCGTGGCATTCAGTGTGGGTCTGGCGCTGCTGCGCGAAGGCGACGACACGGGCCGCGAGATGTGGGAACACGCCGACGAAGCCTCCTACGCCGCCAAGCGCCTCCCCGGCACCGCGGTACTCGCACACGGCGATCCAACGGCTCGGGAAGAGTCGCCAGCCGCAGACTCGCGCACCGACGGGGCGCCGAGTACCTCCGTCGCAGCGAACCGTTAGTCGCGGCGTAGATAGAGTCGGGACGGTGACCGGCGACCCGCTCGCCGGGCGGTTGGCCGCCCGCACTCTCGAGCTCATCGACATACCCTCGGAATCACGAGGCGAAGACGCCTTGGCGGCGCATGTCACCGGCGTGCTGCAACAGGGCGGCGTGAAAGTACAAGGCCTCGGTGACACCTGCGTCCTGGCGGGCCCCCCTGAAGCCAAGGTGCTGCTCGCCGGCCATCTCGACACGGTGCCCACCCAAGGCAATCGTCCGGGGGCGAGCGACTCTGCGCGAGTCCACGGCCTCGGCGCCAGTGACATGAAGGGCGCGCTCGCCGTGATGGTCGAGCTGGCGCTCGACCACGCACCGTTTCGCTGCTTGTTCTTCGGCCGCGAAGAGCTGCCGGTTGCCGACTCGGCGCTCGGTCCCCTGTTGGCCCGCGAATTAGAAGCCGTAAGAGCCGACCTCGTCTTGATGATGGAGCCGACCGACAACCAGATCCATGCCGGCTGCCTGGGGAACATCAATGCGACGTGGACCTTCCGCGGGCGCTCCGGTCACTCGGCGCGCCCCTGGGATGCCGACAATGCGATCACCAAGGCAGCGGCCGGGATCAGCGCCCTCGCCGCTCATCCGCCGGACGTCCACGAGTTCAACGGCTTGACTTTCACCGAAGTGGCGTCGGTGACAACGATTGCCGGGGGCATCGCGCGCAACGTCATTCCGGACGAGACCAGCTGCGGGCTGAACTTCCGCTACGCACCGGGACGCGCCCCGGACGCCGCGGTACAGCGGCTGCATGAGCTGGTGGGTGACCATGGCGAGATCACCATCGATTCCAACGCGCCTTCAGGACGGGTCCCGGCGGGCAATGACTTGCTCGGCTCGCTTATCTCTCATGGCGAACTAGCGGTGCTTCCCAAGCAAGCTTGGACACCCGTGGCGGAGTTCGCGACAGCGGGATTGGATGCCGTCAACTTCGGCCCCGGCGCACCGTCGCAAGCACACCGCCGCGACGAGTCGATCGAGATCTCGGCACTCGTCGCTTGCTACGAGCTCCTGCGGAGCTGGATGGCGTGAAGCTCTCGCCCGTCCTCGACGAGCTCGACGCCTATCCATTTCTACGATTGAACGAAGCCAAGCGCCGCTTGGCTGAGGACGGCGTGCCGGTAATCGACTTCGGCATCGGGGAGCCGCGCGAAGAGACGCCGGTATTCATTCGTGAGGCGCTGGCGCAAGCCATCGTCCCGCGGTCGAGCTATCCACTGGCGGAGGGCTTGCCGGACCTTCGAGCTGCCGTGGCGTCATGGTGTGACCGCCGGTTCGGAGTTCAACTCGATCCAGGCACGCAAGTGGTGCCGACACTGGGTTCCAAAGAAGCGATCTTCCACCTAGCCGACCTCGTTGCGGGCGACCTGGTGGTGTCGACAACGCCGGGATATCCCGTGCCAGCGCGCGGGGCGCGTTTTGCCGGCAAGCAGACGCTCGAGCTTCCGCTGCTTGAAGCCAACGGCTTCTTGCCAGATCTCGGCTCCATTCCCGCTTCAACCTGGGAGCGCGTGGCGATCCTCTGGCTGAACTACCCCAACAATCCAACCGGCGCGACCGCTCCGCTGGAGCTCTACGAGCGCGCGGTGGCGCTTGCCCGGCGCCATGACTTCGTGCTGGCGTCCGACGAGGCTTATTCGGAGTTGTACTTCGGCTCCGAAGCGCCGACGTCGGCGTTGCAACTACCGGACCTGACCAACGTCGTCGTCTTCAACACCCTTTCGAAGCGCTCGTCGATGCCGGGGATGAGGTCCGGCTTCATGGCGGGCGACGCGCGGATGGTGGCTGCCGCGAAGGCGTTCCGCCCCAATGTCGGTGTTGCTCCACAGGAATTCGTACAGCGAGCCGCGATCGCCGCGTGGTCGGATGAGTCCCACGTCGAACAAATGCGGGACGGGTATCGCGTCAAGCGTGACGTCCTGGCACCCGTCCTGCGTGCCGCCGGCTTGCGGCACGCTGGTGGCGACGCCTCGTTCTTCCTGTGGCTGTCCGCGCCGGCGGGCGTCGGCGAGCGGCTGCTCGAGGCGGGAGTCGTGCTGGCGCCTGGTGAGTTGTTCGGCGCCGCGGGAAGCCGCTACCTGCGCCTGGCGCTTGTGCCGACGTTGGAAGAGTGTCGGCGCGCGGCGGAGGTCATCGCCGCTACGTTGACGGTGTGAAGCCGGGCGCCCTTGGTCCTGCGCGCCGCGGGCGGTGTGAGGTCGGGTGCCCTTGCTCCTATGCGACGTTCGGCGTGAGGCCGGTGCAAGTGTCTCGTCGCGGTCAGGCGTTGGCATGCAGGGCGGCGTTCAAGCCGCCCCAGGAGCCGCTACGCGGCAGAGCCTCGACGGCACCGCTTTCGGAGTTACGCCGGAACAGCATTCCGCTCACCCCGCTCAACTCGCGCGCCGCGACGATGGTGTCGTCCGGTAGACGCACACGCGTTCCCGCCGTGACATAGAGGCCTGCTTCGACGACGCAGTCGTTGCCCAGCGAGATCCCCAACCCGCTGTTGGCGCCCAGCAGGCACTTCTCGCCAATCGAGATGACTTGCTTGCCTCCACCGGAAAGCGTTCCCATGATCGATGCCCCGCCGCCGACGTCTGATCCGTCGCCGACGAGCACGCCCGCGCTGATCCGGCCTTCGACCATCGAAGCGCCGAGGGTGCCCGCGTTGAAGTTCACGAAGCCCTCGTGCATCACGGTCGTGCCCTCGGCGAGGTGCGCTCCCAACCTGACCCGATCGGCGTCGGCGATGCGCACGCCGCTGGGAACGACGTAGTCCGTCATGCGCGGGAACTTGTCGACCGACGTCACGGTCAGCGGCTCTCGCTCAGAGCGCAAAGTCAACCGCACATCGCTGATTGCCGCTGGATCGACGGGGCCGTAGTTCGTCCAGGCCACGTTGTTGAGCAGCCCGAAGATCCCGTCGAGATTGACGGCGTGCGGGCGCACCAAGCGGTGCGAAAGCAGGTGCAGGCGCAGATACGCGTCGAAGGCGTCGGCGGGCGGGTCGGCGAGCGACGCCACGACCGTAGTGACGGCCACCACCTGTACCCGTCGGCGGGCGTCGTGGCCGGTGGCCTGTGTCATCGATGCCGGAAGTCCCGTGGCGTTGCCCTGCTGTGTCCCCGGCGCGCTAGGAGCGCCGTCACCACCGAGGACCGGAGCCGGGAAGAACACGTCGAGCACCCGGTCGTCGAGGTCGGAGATCGTCGCAAGCCCGTGGCCCCGGGCGCCTGTCGAGAGAAGTTCGCTCATGCCGGCGGACACCGTACCGGCGCGGACCGCGGCATGACTTACGGCGCGCGGCGCGCACGACTCCCTGCGCGCAGGCGCGGCATGACAACGCGTCGGTCCCGGCCGACGGCCACATCGAAACTGAGATCCCGCGCCGGACGTCTGCCGCAACAGCGGTGAGCGCCCATCGCGCCAACTTCCCGCAGTTGCGACAAAGCGACGATGCGATCGAAGGCGCAACGGCCGATGGTGGGAGTGAGACGTATCCCAGCAACGAGCGAACCAGGAGGGTTCATGGCGATAGATGCCAAAAGGACGGTGCCCGGCTACGGCCTCGATTGTCCGACCGAGCAGGACCTGCTTAAGGGTCTGACCAAGTTCATGGATCAAAGTGCAGCCGAGCAGACATGGGACGCTGCCTGCCGACAACGCGGAGTTCGGCGTCCTATCGCCCAACAACGCCACGACCAACTCCTGTC
>JADDQZ010000075.1:34142-42009 GCA_016781085.1 Actinomycetota bacterium | reverse complement strand
GGCCCTCGCCGCGCTCGTGCGCGAAGCCGGCGGGAAGCCGCTCGTGCGCGGCATCGTGCCCGACGACCGCGAAGTGCTGTCGGCGGCGCTTCGCGACGCGCTCGACACTGCCGACGTCGTGGTGGTCTCGGCCGGTTCGTCAGTCGGGGCGCGCGACGAAACGGCGGCCGCCGTACAGGATCTAGGGGACATCTGGTGTCACGGGATCGCTCTGCGACCCGGCAAGCCGACCATGCTGGCCGACTGCGGCGGTCTGCCTTTGATCGGGTTGCCGGGAAATCCGCGCTCGGCGCTGGTGGTCTTTCGTCTCGTCGGCATGCCGATCGTCCGCCGCGTCGGCGGATGGACAGAGCCCCCGCCGGAGGCGACGGTGCGAGCGCGGCTGGCGCGCAACCTGCCTTCGGCCGCCGGGCGCCTCGACGTCGCGCAAGTCGCCCTGCAAGACGGCGTTGCCACTCCGTTGTTCGGATCGTCTTCTTTGTTGTCCATCCTCACTCGAGCCGACGGCTACGTGGTGGTCCCCGAGCAAGCCACCGGACTTGCCGCCGATGCCGACGTCGACGTGTACCTCTATCGCTGATCTGACGAGCTGATGGCCACCACGCCGTACATCCACGACGTTCCGGCTGCTCAGGCCCTGTCGGCTTGGCAGCAGGCATGCGACGCGGCCGGCTGCCCGGTCCGCGTGGAGCCGGAAACCATGCCGCTCGCGCAAGCCGTCGGCCGGGTCACCGCTGAGGCAGTCTGGGCCACACGCTCCTCGCCTTCGTTCGACGCCGCGGCCATGGACGGAATCGCGGTACGGGCCGCCGACACGGTGGGTGCGGGGGAGACGACGCCCGTGCTGATCGAACCTGGCGAGTACGTGGTCGTCGACACCGGGGATCCGCTGCCGGACGGCTTTGATGCCGTCGTCATGCGCGAGCAAGTGCATTACTCCAACGAAGCGGCCGAGTTGCGATCCGCGGTCGCGCCGTTTCAGCACGTCCGCTCGATCGGAGAAGACGTCGCCACCGCTGAGTTGCTGTTGCCCGAAGGGCATCGCCTGAGGCCGGTTGACATTGCTGCGGCCGCCGCGGCGGGCGCCACCGAGCTTGTCGTGCGCCGCCAGCCCGTCGTGGCGGTGCTGCCGACCGGCGACGAGATTCGGCCGATTGGCACTCGAGTCGCACCGGGAGAAATCCTCGACACCAATTCGCTGATGCTCGCGGCGCAGGCCGAAGAAATCGGCTGCCGGACGATCCGCTTGCCGATCGTGCCCGACGACCGCGCCGTAATCGGCGCGGCGGTGCGCGGCGCCGCTGAACAAGCGGATCTCGTGGTGCTGATCGCCGGATCGAGCGCCGGCCGCGACGATTACTCGGCTCAAGTCGTCGAAGACAACGGGACGCTCGCCGTCCACGGCGTGGCGGTCCGGCCGGGCCACCCGGTCGTCCTCGGCGCCGTGGACGCGACTCCGGTGCTGGGTTGTCCGGGATATCCAGTCTCGGCAGCACTGACGTTCGAGATCTTCGCGGCCCCGCTGCTCTCCCGGCTGGAGGGCTCCGCTCCGCGCGAACGGCCCCGAGCGCGCGCTCGGCTGGCGCGCAAGCTCGCTTCGAGCATGGGCATGGACGACTGGGTACGCGTCCGTCTTGGTCGCGTCGGAGAATTGCTGGTGGCTACGCCGCTGCCGCGCGGCGCCGGCGTTCTGACGTCACTCGTGCGAGCCGACGGGCTGCTCGTGGTGCCCGCCGGCCTAGAAGGCCACCATCCCGGAGAAGAAGTCGAAATCGCGCTCCTGCGGGGCTTGGCGGAGATCCGCAGGACGATCGTCGCCGTCGGTTCCCACGATCTCGTGCTCGACCTTGCCGCCTCCCAGCTGCGGGCGACCGACCCCGCGATCACGCTTGCTTCCTCCAACGTCGGCTCACTTGGCGGGCTCGTCGCCTTGCGCGACGGACTGTGCCATCTCGCGGGCTCGCATCTGCTCGACCCCGCCACCGGCGAATACACGCTGCCGTACGTCGATCGGGTGCTGGCGGGGCGCGATATCGCTGTCATCCGCTTGCTGCACCGCGATCAGGGCCTGATCGTCGCGCCCGGAAATCCGCTCGGGCTGACCGGCCTGGACGACGTCGTCCGGCCCGGGCTGCGCTACGTCAATCGTCAGCGCGGAGCAGGAACTCGCGTTCTGCTCGACCATGAGATCTCACGCCGGGAAATAAATCCGGAGCAGATCACCGGCTATGCGCGAGAGGAGCACACGCATCTCGCGGTCGCGGCCGCGGTCGCCGCCGGGCGTGTCGATTGCGGGCTGGGCGTCTTCGCCGCCGCGCGCGCGTTCGAGCTCGACTTCGTCCCGGTGACGCGCGAGCCCTACGACCTTGTGCTGGACGCGTCGGCGCTCGCAGATCCGGTCATCGAACCACTGTGGGAACTGCTGGCCGACGAGCGCTTCAAGCAGTCGGTCGAGGCCCTGGGCGGGTACGACACCTCCGAGATGGGACGCCGGATCCGCGGTTAAGCCGTGGTCAGGGCGGCTAGCGCGGGAAGCAGCGCTCCGAAGCCCGCTCGCTCAATCGTCCGTCGCTGGGCTTGGCTGCCCGAGCCGTCTTCGAGCAGGCGCTGCGCGCCTTCGGCAGCCGCCGTCGCCCAGTTCTCAGTGCGGTCGGCGAACTTTCGCAGGAGTCCTGTCAGAACTACGCCGACCGGTAGTACCTCACCGCTGCCGTCGAGGATTTCGGCATCCATGCCGTCGCGGGCGGCGCGAAACACCGACCATCCGATGGCTTCGCTCGGCAGGTGCTCGTGACGCGGGCGTTCGGCTTCGAGGATCGCCAGAGCGTGAGCGAGGGCGGCGACCGCTTGGACATGTCCGCTGCGGCTCTGGGCGTCCATCTCACGAATCTCGATGGTGCCGTGCCGAGGATGCGGGCGGACGTCCCACCACAGGTAGGTGTAGTCGGCAAAGCCCCCGGCTTTGCCGGCAGTCGCTACCAGTTCCTCGTAGGCCGCATAGTCGGCGAGCACGGGCGGTACGCCACGCCCAGGATAAGCTCGCACCATGGCCCATCGTGACGACGCCATGCCGGAGTCACGGCCAAACCACCACGGCGAGTTGGCGCTGACCGCTTGAAGTAACGGCAACCACACACGCATGCCGTTGGCGGCATGTACCGCCGTCTCGGCGTCCGGCATCCCGATGTGGACGTGCAGCGCGCATTCCGGGCTGCGAGTGATCAAGCCGCGCATTTCGTCGTGCACGCGGCGATAGCGTGGGCTGTCGACGAGTTCAGCCGTCCCGAACTCCATGGACGGGTGCAGACCGGCGCCTACGAGAGTCGCCCCGGCATGGCAGAGCGCTTCGCGTCCGCGACGGAGGGATTCCACAGCCAGGCCGACATCGCCGCAAGCCGGCGATCGCAGCTCAACTTCGCAGGCGTAGACCTCGTGGCTGGCCAACTCAGATGGAAGCCCGGCACTCCTGAGGACCTCGGCCGCGCTGTTCGACAGCCCATAACCGCAAAGCGGGTCGACGAGCAGAAGCTCCTCTTCCACTCCTACTGTGAACGCAGAACCAAAGCTCAAGGATCGACTTGATCGGAGATTGCGCCGATGGCTGCACGCCTGCCGAAGACCAGCGCGGCCGCCAGTCCGCTGGCATAGCCGCCGTTCGCCACTCCGCCAACGTCGGCTCCAGCTGCGTAGACGCCGGCAGCCACGCGCCCGTTGGCGTCGGAGTGCAAGCCGCCGAGCGTGGTGGTGATGCCCGCAACTACTTCCACGGCCACCGTTGCATTCTCGCGCCCGACGACGGCGCCCGCCTGCTCTGCGCGCTCGATCATCTCGCCGACGCTGAGATTCCTGACCCGCTGTGAGAGCGCGTGTTCGCGCACGCGGAAGGTTCCGCGGGCGTACGGCTGACGGGCAAGCCACTGGACGACATCGATTTCCGACCAGGTTGCGGCCTCATAACGCTCACCGCGCGCACCCACCACTTCGGCATGGTGGGCGTAGAGCTGCGCGAGGCCGACGAACTCACCCGGCTCGATACGAGCAGGTGGGGCCGGCAGCGCCCGGCCATAGAACTCGTGCATATGTCCGGTCAGCTGCCCACCGGCGTGGAGGCCAAGTCGCAACCCGTCGCCGGTGCTCCAAGGATTGGCCCGCACCACAAGGTCGTCGGCCCACGGCGTCACATGCTCGCGCACGAGGTCGCGGCCGGCGGCGAACCCGCCGGTTGCCAGTACGACGGCGCCGACGGGCAACTCAGTCAGCGTAGTCTTCAGGCGCACGTCACCGGCGGCCCGGACCAGGGCGTCAGTGAGTGAGCGTGGGTCAAAACGGCGCCCCAGGGTGAGTGGATTGCCGGTTGCGCGCTCAGTCACCCGGGCGCCCATGCTTTCGAGCCAGTCCAGACCTTCGTCGAGCTCTTCCCAGAGTGCGCGCTGGAGCACTGGATCGCCCGCAGGGCATTCGCGGCGGAAATCCTCCCAGCGGCGGTGCCGCCATATCACGCCGCTTGACCAGAGCATCGACCCACCGGCGCGGTCTCCTTTTTCGAGGACGACCACTTCCGCGCCATGAGCGCGCGCCTGCGCCGCCGCGCACAAGCCGGCCATGCCGGCGCCCGCGACGATCAGCGCGGGCAACTCTTCAGACCAGCGAGAAGCTGGGCTTGTGCTCGACGTACTCCATTCTGATGCGGTCAGGCCCCGAGACGAACACCGCAAGCGTGTTGGCCGCATCGACGACGCTGTCGATTTCTACGCCCATACGCCGGACTTCATTCTCCACCGCGGCAGCAGAGGGCACGAGCACGGCCAGGTGGTTCAGCAGCGGACGGTCGCCTTCGGGCGCGCCGCCGGCTTGCAACCTGATCTCCTTACCGGCGACTTGCAGGCGGTCCTCGCTTGCGGGCAAGCCCAGAGCGGCGAAAGCTTCCAACGCGGCTTGCGGGTCCGACACCGCGAGCAAAACGTGGTCGAGGTCGTAGTCAAGATCTGTACCAGGATCCTCCACCAGCGCGAACCGCAAGCCCTCGACGAAGTCGAAGAAAGCTTGGCCTGCCACCGGTCGCTCGATCGAGACATCCGGCGGAAGCGCCGCAACGGCCGCCTCGAGATCGCGGACGCGCAAGGCGATGTGCTTGAGAGCTCCGGGGTGGCGCGGAGGTTCGGCGTCGAAAAGCGTGATCTTTCCGCGGCGGGCGTCGGCGCCCACCAAGGTGAAGCGCTCGCTGCGATCAATCGCGTGCATGCCGAGGTGATCGCACAGAAGGCCGGCGATCTCGTCGCGCCTGCTTACCCACAGTGCGACGTGATCGAAGCTGGTCGGTTCAAGGGGATGCGGAGAGCCGCTCATCCCTACGGAATCTACTGGCCCGTCACGCTCCTGCCGAGTCTCGGCGTAGAGGGGAAACGCAAACCCATGGCGAGACGACACCGCCGGGACGCCTGAAACCGTCCAACCTAACGGTCTAGTTGAGGGACGGGTCCAGCGGCATATTGGCCAGCAGGCGGAATTCGCGACCCTTGCGCCGCATCACCGCTGCCCACAACGCGTCTGGATCGTCGGCGAACACGTCTTCAGGTAGGGCCGGCTCGACGATCCACGAGTTCTCGTCCAACTCGGCGTCCAGTTGGCCGGGTCCCCAGCCGGCATGACCGGCGAACACGCGGGAACGGCGAACGCCCGATGCCAACTCGTCCGGATCGTCGGTTTCCGCGGGGACGAAGCCGACGTCTTTAAGTATCAGGGCGGCAGCTAGCCCCGGTTGCTCGAATTCGGCGAGAATCACCACGGAATCGGTGGCTACCGGCCCTCCGGCATAGATGGGATCCTCCCCGGACACGGTCAGCCAAGCCAGATCAGGCACCGCTTCGCCGACCGTGACCTCCGCCGGGCGGTTGAGCACGACGCCCATCGCTCCGTCGTCGGTGTGCTCGGCGATCAGCAACACGGTGCGCCGGAAATTCGGGTCGAACAGGTTGGGAGCTGAGAGCAGAAGCTTGCCGCGCAAAGAATCCATCTCACTCCATTGTTGCCGGACTGGGCCACTTGCAACCTTGTCGCAGGCAAGACGCGGGCAATCGTCAGCGGCCAAGCTCGGACCGGCTGCACTTCTGTGTCCGGCCGGCGCTGCGCTGGGCGCCGTCAGCTTGGCCCGAGCGCGGCCGCCGGCGGACTTTCGCGCTTGACGAGATCCCTCGCCGGTTCGATCTGCCAGCGCCGAGCGATGTCGGTCAAGCGTTCCTGAACCTCCCAGCGGTCCGGCAGCTCTTCTCCCTCGTGTTGCGGAGAAGCGCCTTTGAGCGCCATCGAGCCGACGTTGTCGCCGATGCGGCGAATCTCGGTGATCTCGGCGTCAGACAAGACCGTGCCGGCGGGCACTCCCGCCAGTTCCGCGCGCTTGTCCTCGATCGCCTTGGCGCTCAGACCTGGCTCTTGGATCAACGTCGGAGCCACGCAAGCCACCGGCTCTTGCGCCAGGTCCCACGCGCATGCCAGTTGCAACGGTGTCAATCCATGCCGCGCGGCGATCGGGCGCAACGCTTCCAGCTTCTCGCGGCCGGCTTGCACCCAGCCTGCCGGCCGGAAGGTACGGTGGTCATAGCGGGGAAACGGGTGGCCGGAAAGCACGTCGTCGTGGAAAAGGCCGCCGTAGTCGACGACTCGGGCGATCAGCTTCACGTCGTGCGCGCGCGCCGCGGGGAGCACGAGCTCACCCGGCCATGGCTCAAAGGGATTGAGGATGATCATCGCCCAATCCAGCAGCTCTCCGAAGCGCTCGAAGCAGTCGATCACGTCAAGCGTGAAGCCGTTGGCGGGACCGGGCGCAATGCCGATCATCCGCGTCAGCCCGGCATCGCGGACTTGCGCCATGCCATTCCAGACGGCTTCGCTCGTGTAACCGATGCGGTCGGGGTTGTGCAGCAGCAGGAGGTCGAACGAATCGACGCCGCAGCGCTCGAGCGAGCGCTCCGTGGCCATGCGGATGTAGTCCCCGTACTGCTCGGGGCCGCGCAGTTCGGAGTGCGTGAAGCGCGGAAAGCCCTTCGCACCCGCCCGCTCGCCTCTGTAGAAGTCGTGCCCGATCGCTCCGACGAGTGAATAGGCGTGTCGGGGCCGTGCTCGCAGCGCCTGTCCGAGCAGCGTGTCGGCTGCGCCCTCGCCATAGACGTCGGCGGTGATGACCGTCTTGATCGCTTCGTCGGGGCTGAACAGGGCGATCAGGCGTTCGTCGTCGAGCGGCTCGCCGAAGCGCATGAAGCGCCCGCCGCTCCAGGTGCCGATCGCGGTGTGAGTCGGGTCGAGCATGGCTTTGCATCCTAGATCCCCGCATGCGTGCCAGCATGAGTCCGGTGACGCCACCGGTCCGCTTCGGAGTGCTGGCTTTCGGCGACTCGATAACCAACGGCGGCGGAGAGCTGCAGTGGGGCGTGGCGCTTCAATCCTGGGCGCAGTGGCTGGCCAGGGGGCTCGGGATGCCCTTCACCAATCTCGCTGTCGACGGGGCACGTTCCGCCGATGTGCTGGCAGAGCAAATTCCGCGCTTGGAGCGCAGTACCGCCAAGCCCAGTGCGGTTTACGACGTCGGCTGTCTGTACATCGGCGTCAACGACGTCCGCAGTGTCGACTGGAACCTGCCCGCGTACGAGAAGGAACTCGATGGGGCGCTGGAGTGGCTCGGGCGTCGCTGCGACCGGGTGCTGGTGTGCACGCTGCCGGGTGATCTCGGTCGCCCGCGGGCGACCGAAAGAGTGACCCAAGCCAACGAGGCGATAGCGCGTGCGGCGAGCGCCCACCGGGTGCTTCTGGTCGACCTTTCCCGCTTCGGCGCCCGCAATTTCGTGATGGCCGACCAAGTCCATCCGACGGCTTT
>JADDQZ010000075.1:16702-33982 GCA_016781085.1 Actinomycetota bacterium | reverse complement strand
AGATAGCCATCGCCGAGCGGGCGCTGGCGGTGCTCGCCGCCGACGGGCTCCCGACGCGTTTGCCGCCAAGGAGCCTGATCCGCTACGAGACGCCCCGCCGCAGTCGGCTACGCGGCGACTGGACCTACGTCTATCGCCGCGGGAAGGTCGCGGTCCGCGCGCTTTGGCAGCGGTTGCGCGCACGCTGATCAACGCAACTGCACGCCGTACCCAGTCGTAATTGCGTTTCAGGCTCGTGGGGCTTACAGGCGTTCCGGACAGGCCTGTAGCGATTCTGCGTAAGAAACAAGCGAAATTCCGCTCAGAGGCTCGCAGGGCCACGTCCGCGCTTAAGTTGCGGCGTGAAATGTCGACACCAGTGGGTGCTGAAGGCCGTCGTGCCATCCCTCGCGTATCCAACTTTCCCCGCTGGAGGATCCCCGTCTCATGAGTTTCCTGTCCAACTTGCGCCTCGCCGCCCGTCTGGGTCTGGCGTTCGGCGCACTGGCGGTGGGCCTCATAGCGGTCGCGCTGACCGGCTCCGCCGCGCTGAACTCGATGCAGAAGAGCATCCACGAGCTCTCTGCCAAAGACATGCAGCAGCTGCGGCTCGCCGGCTCGGTGGCCGGTGACACTCAGGCTCTCGGCCGCTTGACGACCGATCACCTTTACGTCTTCGACGGCGATCTCGCCGCTCAAGACAAGATTCAGAAGCAGATCGAAGGGCTCCTCGCGCAGCAGGCGACTGACACCAAGCAACTTGAAGCGGCGATCACCGATCCCAAGATCGCCGCCCTCGAGAAGTCCGCTCGCGCTGAGCGCGAGAAGCTCAACGCCGACCTTCTCCAGACCGTGAAGCTCTCCCGCCAGGAGACCATTGACGAAGTCGAAGAGCGTGACGGCTCGCGCAACCGCTACCTCGAGTTGATCGTTCCGGGTGCGGGCACTGCCGGTGCCGCCAACCAGAAGCTCGCCGAAGGCGTTCGGGCCGCGGCGTTCGCCAAGGCCGAGCAAGAGGAAGCCGCCAGCGCGGACTCCAAGCGGCTGGTGTTGCTGGTCAGCGCCATCGCACTCGCCCTGTCGCTCGCGATGGCGATCTGGGTGACGCGCAGCGTCACCGGTCCGGTTCGTCGTCTCAACGAGAGCATGCAGGAGCTCGACGCGGATGACCTTGCCGACCTCGAAGACGGCCTCCACGCGGTTGCCAAGGGAGACCTCACCAAGGAAGCAACGGCGTCGGTCACTCCGCTCGAGTACAGCTCCAACGACGAGATCGGCAAGCTTGCCGCTACTTACAACCACATGCTCGAAAGGGTGACGCACAGCCTCGCCAGCTACAACGAGATGCGCGATTCGATGTCCGTCGCACTCGGCGAGGTGTCGCAGAGCGCCGGTTCAGTGTCGTCGGCTTCCGAGCAGATGGCGGCGACGTCGACCGAAGCCGGCCGTGCCGTCGACGACATCGCTCGCGCGGTGACGGAAGTAGCCGAAGGCGCCGAGCGTCAAGTGCGGATGGTCGAGTCGGCGCGCACATCGGTTGAGGAGGCTGCACGCGCTGCGGCTGCTTCGGCTGAGTCCGCCGAGGGCACTGCTGAGGCGGCTGGTCAGGCTCGTGCGGTGGCGGCCGAAGGTGTGACCGCGGCGCAGGAAGCCACTGACGCGATGAACGAGGTCACTGCATCGACACGTCAGGTGACCGAAGCCATTCGCGGGCTGTCCAAGCGGACCGAGCGCATTGGCGGCATCGTCGACACGATCACAGGAATCGCCGAGCAGACGAATCTGCTGGCGCTCAACGCGGCGATCGAAGCGGCGCGTGCAGGTGAACAGGGCCGCGGGTTTGCGGTGGTGGCCGAGGAAGTCCGGAAGCTGGCCGAAGGCTCGCAGACGGCAGCCGGCGAGATCGCCGGGTTGATCGGCGAGATCCAGCGCGAGACCCAGGACGTGGTCGGAGTCGTCGAAGACGGCGCCCGTCGCACCGAAGACGGCGCGGCGACGGTCGAGAAGACGCGTGAAGCGTTCGAAGCGATCGGTGCGTCCGTCGAGGACATGACTTCACGCGCTGCGGACATCGCCACGGCGGTCCAGCAGATCTCGCTGGAAGCCACCCGCATGTCCGAAGACATCGCCCAAGTCGCGACGGTCGCGGAAGAGTCTTCGGCTTCGGCCGAGGAAGTGTCGGCTTCCACACAGCAGACGAGCGCTTCCGCGCAGGAGATCGCCGCTTCGGCTCACTCTCTGGCACGGACCGCCGAAGAGCTCGAGCAGCTCGTCGGGCGCTTCACGCTGGTGCAGCGATAGGCAGTTGAAAGTAAGGAAGCGGCCCTGACCAAGGGCCGCTTCCTGTGCACTCCACGCGGGGAATCAGCACGGGACGGCTTGGAGACAAGCCGTCCCGTTTGCGTGTAGTGGCTCAGGCCACTCGACCGGCCTTCTCCGTGATCGCTCGCAGCTTCCTCGCCGGCTCTGTAGTCAGCTGCCCTTCCTCAAGCCGCCATTTCCACGATCCGCGCGCCTGTCCGGGCACGTTCATGCGCGCTTCGCTTCCCAGGCCAAGGACGTCCTGGAGTTGCACCATCGCGACCCGCCCGGGCGACGCGTGCGCGAGCTCCACGATCCGCCACCACGCGTCGTCCTCGCCGACGCCCGCTTGATCGAGCTCCGCGTCGACGGCCTCGCGCTGCTTGCCGGGGAGCTCCTCGTACCAGCCGCGCAGCGTGTCGTTGTCATGCGTTCCGGTGTAGATGATCTTGTCTTCGGTGTGATTGACGAAGCGGTGGGGGTTGGCTCGCTCCGTCGAACCAAGCCCGAACTGCAGCACCGCCATGCCGGGGAATCCGAGCGCCTCGCGCAGCCGGACCACCGCGGGCGTGATCACTCCAAGGTCTTCCGCGATTACCGGGAGATCCATCGCTAGCTCCCGGCGAGCGGCGTCAAAGGGCGCGCGCCCGGGTCCGCGCTGCCATTTGCCGCCGCGGGCGTCACTCGCGGTCGCCGGCACCGCCCAATAGGCCGTAAAGCCCCGGAAGTGATCGATGCGAACGAGATCGAAGAGCTCGAACGTGCGCCGCAGCCGCTCGACCCACCAGCGGTAGCGGCGCCGGCGCACCGCCGGCCAGTCGTAGAGCGGGTTGCCCCACAGCTGACCCTCGTCGGTGAAGGCGTCCGGTGGCGTCCCGGCTACTGCGCCGTCCTGAAAGAGTTGAGGATGCGCGCGGTGATCAGCCGACTGCGGCGCAACGTAGATGGGCACGTCGCCGATCAGTCGCACGCCCCGCTCGGCCGCGTAGCCGCGCAGTGCTCCCCATTCGCGCTCAAACCGGACCTGGTCGGCAACCGCTCCGCGACCGGCCATTTCCTCCCAGTCGCCGATCCAGAAGGCCTGGCGCCGGCGGAAGGAGTCTTCCTCCTGGGCTGACACGGGCGCGTCAGGTTCGGCCAGCAAGCCCGGCCACGCCGCGAAGGCCGACAGCGACTTGTAGGGCGAGCCATGGCGGTCGGGCGGCCCCAGCGGCAGCATCTGCCACCAGCTTTGGCCGGCCTCGGCCAGCCAGTCGACGAACGCGTAGGCCTCCGGACCTAGGCGTCCTCCCGGCAGCGACGTCGGGTGCAGTTGGACGCCGCTCGAGCGTGGCAACGAAACGGCCATCAGCGGGCTCCGCACGAGCCGCGGAGACGGGCCTGCCCCGGCGGTGAAGCGGTCGCCGGTGCGGGTCGGTGCGGGGGGCGCGAATCAGTGGAAGGGAGCAAAAGGAACACGTAGCAAAGGGGCAGAAAGGTCCGAGCAGTCCTATCAAGGAACGGAAGGAATCGGACGAGCAGCGTTTGCTCGCCCCGTCTGTGGATACTTCGGGGCCAGCATGCCCGTCACGAACCAGCCGCAAGCCCAACCCCGCATTCGCATCGCCCACGTCTCCCCGACGGTGGAGGACGGCCGGTACCCGGCCAAACGTTGCGTCGGCGATCAAATGACCGTTTCCGCCGATGTCCTGCGCGACGGACACGACATGCTGCGCGCCGTCGTGCGCTATCGCGCCGCCGGCGAGCCCGACTGGCGGGAAGTTCCGATGCGCCAGGTCGACGCCCAAGTCGGCGGAGTGCGCTGGGAAGCCAGCTTCGCCCTCGAGCGCATCGGTTCGCACGAGTTCGACATCGAAGCGTGGACGGACGTCTTCGGCACTTGGCGCGACGAGTTGCGCCGCAAGGTCGAGGGCCCGCAGGCGGACTTGACCGGCGAGCTTGGCGAAGGTGAGCTGCTGCTCGAGCAAGCCGCCAAGCGCGTCACCGACTCCGAGCAGCGCGGACAGATACACAGCGCGCTGCGAACGCTGCGCGACGGAGCGGTCTCCCGCCAAGCCCATTACGCAGCCGCGCTCGATCCCGTCTTGCTGAGGGCCATGCACGCCGATCCCGAGCGTCCTGGCGCGGCACGACTGCCCCGGCCGTTGCGCATCGAAGCCGATCGCGTACTCGCCCGCTTCGGCTCTTGGTATGAGCTTTTTCCTCGTTCCTTCGGGGGGTTGGCCGGAGTCGAGCGCGTGCTCCCCGAGCTCAGCACGCTCGGCTTCGACGTCCTGTACCTGCCGCCGATCCACCCGATCGGCGTAAAGAACCGCAAGGGACCCAACAACGCCCTGACCGCCGGACCAGGCGATCCCGGTTCCCCCTGGGCGATCGGGAGCCCCGACGGCGGCCACGACGCTGTTCACCCCGAGCTGGGAACGATCGACGACCTTCGCCGCCTGACCGCCCGCGCCCGTGAGCTCGGCATCGACGTGGCGCTCGATTTCGCTATTCAGTGCTCCGCCGACCATCCGTGGCTGACCGAGCACCCGGAGTGGTTTCACCGCCGCCCGGACGGGACGCTCAAGTACGCCGAGAATCCGCCCAAGCGCTACCAGGACATCTACAACGTCAACTGGGAGACGCCGTCGTGGCGTGAGTTGTGGCTGGAGCTGCGGCGAATCGTGTTGCATTGGGTCGACTGCGGCGTAAAGGTCTTCCGCGTCGACAACCCGCACACGAAGCCGTTTCCGTTCTGGGAGTGGCTGATCGCCGAAGTGCACAACGTCGACCGCGACGTCATCTTCCTCGCCGAAGCCTTCACCAAGCGCGAGATCATGCGCGAGCTTGCGCGCATCGGGTTCACCCAGTCCTACACCTACTTCACTTGGAAGAACTCCCGCTGGGAGTTGAGCGAATACGTGTCGGAGCTCGCTTACAGCGAAGAAAGCGACTACTTCCGCCCGAACTTTTTCGCCAACACGCCCGACATCCTTCACGAGTACCTCCAGCACGGCGGGCCGCCCGCGTTTGTGACGCGGCTGGTGCTCGCCTCGACGCTGAGCCCGTCCTACGGCATCTATTCCGGCTACGAGTGGTTCGAGAACGTGCCGGTTCGGGCCGGTTCGGAGGAATACGTCGATTCTGAGAAGTACGAGGCCAAGGCGCGCAAGCTCGACGGGCCGTTGCTCGGCCTGGTCCGGCGCCTGAACGAATTGCGTCGGGACAATCCGGCTCTGCAACAGCTTTCCAATGTCACCTTCCTCGAGACGCACAACGAAGGCCTGATCGCATACGCCAAGCGGGAAGGTTCCAACACGGTGATAGTCGTGGTCAACATCGATCCTCACAACGCCCAGGAGGGCTCGGTGCTCATCCCAGCCCAGCTGAACCTGCCGCCCGTCTTTCGCGTGCGCGACCAGTTGCAACTCGTCGGTGCTGCCTACGACTGGCGCATGGGCCACAACTACGTGCGGCTTGATCCGCAAAGCCAACAGGCGCACGTCTTCGTGGTGGAGTCGGCATGAGCGCGCTGCCGGATCGCCAGCGCGCGCGGAGCAGCGCCAACGTCAACCGCCAATCCGATCCGGGTCACTGGTTCGAGTCTGAGCCGCTGTGGTTCAAGACCGCGGTCTTCTACGAGATCCACATCCGCGGCTTCTTCGACGCCGACGGCGACGGCTCGGGCGACTTCCGCGGGCTGACCGACAAGCTCGACTACTTGCAGTGGCTCGGGGTCGATTGCATCTGGTTGCTGCCGTTCTACCGCTCGCCACTACGCGACGGCGGTTACGACATCTCCGACTACTACGAGATCAACCCCGACTACGGCACCGTCGACGACGTTCGCCAGTTCCTCGAAGCCGCCCACCAGCGCGGGCTGCGTGTCATCGCCGACCTGGTGGTCAACCACACTTCTTCAGATCACCCGTGGTTTCAGGAAGCGCGCTCGGATCCGGAGTCACCCAAGCGTGACTGGTACGTGTGGTCGGACACGGTCCACCGCTATGAAGACGCGCGGATCATCTTCACCGACACGGAGACGTCGAACTGGACCTGGGACGAGCAGGCCCAGGCGTACTACTGGCATCGCTTCTTCTCCCATCAGCCGGACTTGAACTACGACAATCCGGAAGTGATCGAAGCGATGCTCGACGTGCTTCGCTTCTGGCTCGACCTCGGTCTTGACGGGTTCCGGCTCGACGCCGTGCCGTATCTGATCGAGCGCGACGGCACCAACTGCGAGAACCTTGCCGAGACCCACGACGTCCTCAAGCTGCTGCGAAAGACGGTGGACGAGGAATACCCCGACCGCGTGCTTCTGGCCGAAGCCAACCAGTGGCCCGAGGACGTCGTCGAGTACTTCGGCGACGACGGCGACGAATGTCACATGGCGTTCCACTTCCCGGTCATGCCGCGCATGTTCATGTCGGTGCGCCGCGAGGAGGCGACGCCGATGTACGAGATCCTCGAGCGCACGCCCGACATCCCGGAGAACTGTCAGTGGGGCCTGTTCCTGCGCAACCACGACGAGCTGACGCTCGAGATGGTCACCGACGAGGAACGCGACTACATGTACTCGGAGTACGCCAAGGATCCGCGTATGAAGATCAACGTCGGCATCCGCCGGCGCCTCGCGCCGCTGCTCGACAAGGGCCGCGACGAGATCGAGCTGATGCACGCGATCCTGTTCTCCCTGCCCGGTTCGCCGATCCTGTACTACGGGGACGAGATCGCGATGGGCGACAACGTCTACCTCGGCGACCGCGACGGCGTCCGCACGCCGATGCAGTGGACCGCCGACCGCAACGGCGGCTTTTCCAAGGCCGACTTCGCTCAGCTCTACGCGCCTCCACTGATGGATCCGCTGTACGGCTTCCAGGCGGTCAACGTCGAAGCCCAGCTGCGGACGCAGACCAGTCTGCTGCGCTGGCTGCGCCGGTTCGTGTCGCTGCGCAAGGAGCACCCGGTCTTCGGGCTCGGCACGTACGAGCCGCTGGCGCCATCGAACCACCGCATCTTCGCCCACGTGCGCCGCTACGAGGACGACGTGATGCTCTGTGTCCACAACCTGGCTCGCTCGGCCCAATACGTCGAGCTCGACTTGTCGGCGTACGAGGGACGTTTCCCGATGGAGATCTTCGGGCGCACGCGCTTTCCGGCGATCGGCGAGCTTCCCTACCTGCTGACCCTTGCTCCGCGTGGCTTCTATTGGTTCCAACTCGTTGAACCGGATCCGGAGCCCGAAGGCGACGAAGGGAGCGAAAGGGATGATTGACGTACTGGCGGCGTTGCGCTCCGGCGACACATCGTTCCTCGACGAGGAGCTGCTGCACACCTGGGTCGTCGAACAACGCTGGTTCGCAGCGAAGTCGCGTGAAGTCGCGCAGATCAACGTGCTCGATTGCATACTGCTCAGCGAGCAAAGCCCAGTGCTGGCGCTGCTGTTCGTGGAAACGCGCTTTTCCACCGGCACGCACGACGTCTACCAAGTGCCGGTCGGCTTGCGGCCCACCGCCGACGGGTGGAGCGACCGCGTGATCGGAGAGGTAGACGGCTGGACGTTTTACGACGCGCTGTCTGATGCCGAACACGGCCGCCGCCTGCTCGAGTTGATGCGCGCCGGTACGGAGTTGGGCGACGCGCGATTCTGCCCGGCGCCCGGGGGCCCCGAGATCGAAGCCCTTACCGACATGCGCCCGATGGGTGTGGAGCAGTCGAACACGTCGATCGTCTTCGGCGATCAATTCGTGCTGAAAGCGTTTCGCCGCTTAGAGCCCGGGGACAACCCGGAGCTCGAGTTGCTGCGCTTTCTCACCGCCCACAACTTCACCAACATCGCGCCGCTTGCGGGTTGGTACGAGTACGAGGGTCGCTTGATCGACGCGACCCTCGGCGTCGTCGCCAGCTTCGTGTCGAGCGGACGTGACGGCTGGGAGTCGACCTTGGACGCGCTTGCCGCCGGGCAGGGCTCGGGCCGGCTACTCGAAGAGCTGCGCGATCTCGGCCGCGTGACCGGCACGATGCATTCGATCCTCGGCTCTGATCCGGGCGACGCGGCGTTTGCCCCCGCGCGGCCGACCGCCGAAGCGATGTCGCTGTTGACCGCCACGCTTGACGAGGAAATCGAGCGCGTGTGGAGGGAGCTGCCCGACGGCCTCGACGTGCTTGAGCCGATCAGAAACCGCGAGCAGGACCTCCGTGAGCTGTTGCAAGGCCTGTCGCACTTGAGTGCCGCGGGAATGGAGATCCGCACCCACGGTGACTTCCATCTCGGTCAGACGATGCTCACCGACACCGGCTGGGTGATTCTTGACTTCGAGGGCGAGCCGGCGCGCCCGTTGTCGGAGCGACGGCTCAAGCGCTCGCCGCTGCGCGATGTCGCCGGGTTGCTGCGGTCGTTTTCATACGCCGCGACCGCCGCCGTGCGAGGCGGCGCCGACGTCCCGGAGCTTTGGGAGCAGCAAGCGCGCGATGCGTTCCTGGAAGGCTATTTCGAGGAAGTCGACGACTTCCTTTTGCCTCCCGGTCAGAACCCGGTCGGTCAGTTGCTGGCCATCTTCGAGTTGGAGAAGGCCGTCTATGAGCTCCGCTATGAGCTCAACAACCGGCCCGACTGGGTGAGCATCCCCGTGGCCGGCATCCTGAGACTGCTGGAGGAACAGTGATCACCACTCGCGACGAGGTCGAGCGCCTGATCGGGCGCCGCCACGCCAATCCGCACTCATTCCTGGGAGCGCATCCGCATCCCGACGGAGTCATCCTGCGCACTTGGCGGCCCACGGCGCAGTCCGTCGCTGTGCGCGTGGCGGACAAGGAGCCCGTCCCGCTGGAGCTGATCCATCCCGATGGCATCTACGAAGGACTGCTTTCCGCCGCGGAACTGCCACTCCAATACGAGTTCGAAGTCGACTACGGCGAGCACGGCTCCTGGGCCGTCAAGGACCCGTACTCCTTTCTACCGACGGTCGGCGAACTGGATGTCCACCTCGTCGGCGAGGGCCGCCACCACCGGCTCTACGAGCAGCTCGGGGCGCACGTGCGAACGGTCGACGGTGTGCAGGGAGTGTCCTTTGCGCTTTGGGCTCCGTCGGCGCGCGCTGTGTCGGTGGTCGGCGACTTCAACGCCTGGGATTCGCGCCTACATCCCATGCGTGTGCTCGGCTCGTCGGGTATCTGGGAGCTGTTCGTCCCGGACGCCGGGCCGGGGTCGCACTACAAGTTCGAGATCGTCGCCCAAAGCGGCGAGATTCGGTTGAAAGCCGATCCGCTGGCGTTCGCGGCGGAGCTGCCGCCGCTGACGGCCTCGGTCGTGCACGAGTCCGAGCACGAATGGGGCGATGACGACTGGCTGGCTTCGCGTCGCGAGTCCACCCCGCTGGGCGAGCCGGTCTCCGTCTATGAGGTCCACCTCGCCTCCTGGCGGCGCAACGTCGCTGAAGACGGGCGCTCGCTGACGTACCTGGAGCTCGCCGACGAGCTCGCCGCTTACGTCAAGGACATGGGCTTCACCCATGTCGAGCTGTTGCCCGTGATGGCCCACCCGTTCAGCGGATCGTGGGGCTATCAAGTCACGAGCTACTTCGCGCCGACTCCGTTGTTCGGATCGCCCGACGACTGCAAGGCATTCGTCGACCGCCTGCATCAGGCGGGAGTCGGGGTACTCCTCGACTGGGTGCCCGCGCACTTCCCGCGCGATGACTGGGCGCTGGCCCGCTTTGACGGCACGGCGCTTTACGAGCACGACGATCCGCGCCGCGGCGCGCACCCCGACTGGGGCACGCTGATCTTCAACTACGGGCGCAACGAGGTCCGCAACTTCCTGCTGGCCAGTGCGGTCTACTGGCTACGCGAGTACCACGCCGACGGCTTGCGCGTGGATGCTGTGGCGTCGATGCTCTACCTCGACTACTCGCGCAAGCACGGCGAGTGGGTGCCCAACCAGTTCGGCGGGCGCGAGGATCTCGAAGCGGTGCAGTTCCTCAAGGAGCTCAACGAGCTGGTGCACGCCGAAGAGCCGGGCGTCATCTCCGCCGCGGAGGAATCGACGGCTTGGCCAGGCGTGTCGCGGCCGACCTACGTCGGCGGCCTGGGCTTCGGCTTCAAGTGGAACATGGGTTGGATGCACGACACGCTGGGCTACTTCCAGCAGGATCCGATCTACCGGCGCTACCACCACCACGAGCTGACCTTTTCGCTGGTCTACGCCTTCAGCGAGAACTTCATCCTGCCGCTGTCACACGACGAAGTGGTTCACGGCAAGGGCTCACTGGTCGACAAGATGCCGGGCGACGCCTGGCAGAAGCGCGCGAACCTGCGCGCGCTGTACGCCTACATGTGGGCGCATCCCGGCAAGAAGCTGCTGTTCATGGGTTGCGAGTTCGGCCAAGAGCGCGAGTGGAGCCACGAGCGGTCACTTGACTGGCACTTGCTGGAGAACCGCGATCACGCCGGCATCCAGTCGCTCGTGCGCGACTTGAACTTCGCCTACCGTGACGAGCCCGCGCTGTGGGAGCTCGACTCCGACGGTTCGGCGTTCTGGTGGATCGAAGCCAACGCCGCCGAAGACAACGTCATCGCGTTCGCGCGTCGGGATGCGGCGAGTGAGCGCTTCTTCGTCTTCGTGGGGAACTTCTCGTCGGCGCCGCGACGGGACTATCGCGTCGGCCTGCCGTTGCCCGGCCGCTGGAAGGAATTGCTCAACACCGATTCGAGCTTCTACGGCGGCTCGGATGTCGGCAACTTCGGCGGCGTCGAAGCTGACGGGCCAGGGTGGAGCGGGCAACCCCACTCGGCGACGGTGAACCTGCCGCCGCTGGGGGCGGTGTGGCTCGTGCCGGAGGCGCCGGTGTCACGCCCGCCGATCGAGCAAGAGTCGCGGCCGGCGCAGCCCGCCGACGAGCGGCGCGAGCTCCAGGACACAAGCGCTCAAGCCTCCGAGGAATCGGTCGTGTCGCCGGGGGCGGCTGCGACGGACAAGCCCTGAACGCCGGCCGAGGTGGGGCGGTGCCGATCTCTGGCGCCGCCCTCGCCTGGTCGCTTGCCCTTGGTTAGCGCTTCGACGTCTGGGGTATGGCCTCGCGCGGTGTCAATGCAGAAGACTTATCCATGGGAACAGCCGCTGGGCGCCCTTCCAACCAGCGATGGCCGTACCGGCTTCCGGGTATGGGCGCCGAACGCTCGGCAAATCGCGGTGCGGGTCGGTGGCTCCGATCATCCGCTGGCCGAAGAGAGCCTTGGCGTCTATTCGACCGAAGTCGCGGCCGAGCACGGCGACGACTACTTCTTCGTGATCGACGGCCAAGCGCTACCGGATCCCTGCACGCGCTGGCAGCCCGAAGGCCTGCGCGGGCCTTCGCGCATCGTTGACAGCAACCGCTTTGAGTGGACCGACGCGCGCTGGCAGACGCCCGCGCTGGCGGAGATGGTCATCTACGAGCTCCACGTCGGGACGTTCTCACCGGAAGGGACCTTCGCCGGCGCCATCTCGCGCCTGGCTGAGCTGCGTGAGCTCGGCATCAACGCCATCGAGCTGATGCCGGTGGCCGAGTTCCCAGGCCGGCACGGCTGGGGCTACGACGGCGTCTACATCTCTGCCTCGCAGTCCTCCTACGGCGGACCCGAAGAGCTGCAAAAGCTGATCGACGCCGCCCATCGCGAGGGCATCGCCGTCCTGCTCGACGTCGTCTACAACCACGTCGGCGCTTCCGGCAACCAGGCGCTGGCTGCTTTCGGCCCCTACTTCACCGACAAGTACGGCACCTTCTGGGGCTCGGCGATCAATTACGACGACGCCGACTCAGATGCCGTGCGCGAGTGGGTGTTGCAGTCGGCCGAAGGCTGGATCCGCGACTTTCACCTCGACGGCTTGCGCCTCGACGCCATCCACGCCATCTACGACTCAAATCCCGAGCACCTCGTGGCCGCGATCGCGCGCCGGGCGCACGCCGTCAATCCCCGCGCCGTGGTGATCGCGGAATCCGGAATGAACGATCCCAAGGTGATGCGGTCGGTCGAGCGCGGCGGTTGGGGATGCGACGCCGCTTGGGCCGACGACTTCCACCACGCCCTGCGCGTGCTGCTGACCGGCGACCGCGAGGGCTATTACGAGGAGTTCGGCGCGGCCGGAGACCTTGCCAAGGCATTCAAGCGACCGCACGTCCACGACGGCACGTACTCGACCTTCCGCCGCCGCCGCTTCGGCGGGCCGGCCGAGGACATTGCGCCGGCCGGCTTCGTCGTCTTCTCCTCGAATCACGATCAAGTCGGGAACCGCGCTTTCGGCGAGCGCCTGCCTCTTCAAGCCCGGCCGCTGGCCGCGTTCTGCACGCTGCTGTCACCCTTTACGCCCATGCTCTTTCAGGGCGAGGAGTACGGCGAGCGTGCTCCTTTTCAGTTCTTCTCCGACCACATCGACGAGGAAATAGCCATAGCGACCAGAGAAGGGCGGCGGCGCGAGTTTGCCGCGTTCGCCCAGTTCGGCCAAGAAGTCCCAGACCCGCAGGACCCCGCGACGTTCGAGCGCTCCAAGCTCACGCGCGAGGGCGAGCCGGAGGGACTGCGCGAGCTCTACAAGCAACTGCTGAAGGCACGGCGCGACCTGCCGGCTGGCGACGCGGACGAGATTTCCTTCGACGACGAAGCCCGCTGGGTGCGCGTACGGCGCGGGACGCACGAGCTGGTCTGCAACTTCGGTGAGCGGGCGCTGCGGGCCCGCGGCGAGCTCATCGTCGGTGCCGGCGATGCACGACAGGAGGCGGGGGAGGTGGTGGTCGGCGCTCTGTCAGGGGCGCTGGTCCGCTGATGGAGGTCTGGCCTGGCCGTCCATTCCCGATGGGCGCGAGCTGGGACGGCGAAGGCACGAACTTCTCGGTCTTCTCCGAGCACGCCGATCGTGTTGAGCTGTGCCTCTTCGACGACGGCGACGTCGAGACGCGCGTCGAGCTGACCGAGCGCACGGCGTTCAACTGGCACTGCTACCTGCCGGGAATCAGTTCGGGACAGCGCTACGGCTTCCGTGTCCACGGCCCCTACGAGCCCGAATCCGGGCATCGGTTCAATCCAGCGAAATTGTTGATCGATCCTTACGCCAAGGCGATCGACGGCAAAATCTCCTGGAGCGAGGCCAACACGCTCGGCTACGTCCCGCAAGAGGGCGACGACGACGACGACTTCGAGCCCGACGACGAGGATTCCGCTCCTGCCGTCCCCAAGTCCGTGGTCATCGATCCCCGCTTCAACTGGGAAGACGACCGGGCGCCGGCTACCCCGCTGCACGAATCGATCATCTACGAGACGCACGTCAAGGGCTTCACGATGCTGCGTGAGGACATTCCCGAGGAGCTGCGCGGGACGTACGCCGGCTTGGCGTCAGACCAGGCGATCGCCTACCTCAAGGACCTCGGGGTTACCGCGGTCGAGTTGTTGCCGGTCCATCACATCGCCGACGAGTCCTTCCTCGCCGACAAGGGGATGACCAACTACTGGGGCTACTCGAGCATCGGCTTCTTCGCGCCGCACTCGGAGTACTCCGCTTCCGGCCGTCTCGGGCAGCAGATCACCGAGTTCAAGGGGATGGTCAAGGCCCTGCACCGCGCCGGCATCGAAGTGATCCTCGACGTGGTCTACAACCACACCGCCGAAGGCAATCACCTCGGGCCGACACTGTCGTTCAAGGGCGTCGACAACGTCTCGTACTACCGGCTGGTGCCCGACGATCCACACTTCTACATGGACTTCACGGGCACGGGCAACTCGCTCAACGCCGTGCAGCCCAGTGTGCTGCGGCTGATCATGGACTCGCTGCGCTACTTCGTGATCGACTGCCACGTCGACGGCTTCCGCTTCGATCTTGCCTCTGCGCTGGCGCGCGGCTTGCATGAAGTCGATCGACTCAGCGCCTTCTTCGACATCATCCATCAGGACCCGGTGCTCTCCCAGGTGAAGTTGATCGCCGAGCCCTGGGATGTCGGGCCGGGCGGCTACCAAGTCGGCAACTTCCCGGTCCTGTGGTCGGAATGGAACGGGATCTACCGCGACAGCATCCGTGACTTCTGGCGCGGTCAGGCGTCGGCCGCCGACTTCGCTTCGCGGCTGACCGGGTCCAGTGACCTCTACGAAGCCGACGGGCGCCACCCCTTCGCTTCGATCAACTTCGTCACCGCCCACGATGGCTTCACGCTCGCCGATCTCGTTTCCTACAACGACAAGCACAACGAGGCCAATCTCGAAGACAACCGCGACGGGACCGACGATAACCGCTCGTGGAACTGCGGGGCCGAGGGTGAGACCGACGATCCTGAGATCAACCGCTTGCGCCGCCGCCAGCAGCGCAACTTCCTGGCCACGCTATTGCTCTCCCAGGGCACGCCGATGCTGCTCGGTGGCGACGAGTTCGGTCGTTCGCAGCGGGGCAACAACAACGTGTGGTGCCAGGACAACGAGCTGTCGTGGTTCGATTGGAACTTCGACCAACAGGGCGAGGATCTGCTCGCCTTCACGCGCCGGTTGATCCAGTTGCGCCGGCAACACCCGGTCTTCCGCCGCCGTCAGTTCCTTTCCGGCCAGGACGTGGAGGGGTCGGGTCTGCCCGACGTCTGGTGGTTTCGTACCGACGGCCGCAAGATGGCTTCGCGCGACTGGGAAGAAGGGTTCGGGGTGGTCGGGATGTTCCTCAACGGGGAGGAGATCGCGACACCGGGCCCGCACGGCGAGCGCATCGCCGACGACTCGTTCCTCGTCTTGTTCAACGCCAGCCACGAAGATGTCTCCTTCACGCTGCCCAACCGGCGCTTCGGGGTGGAGTGGGTGTGCGAGTTCTCCACCGCCGCCGACGGGGACGGCAGCCTGGACTTGACCGTCGAGGCGCTCGACGAGGTTCCGGTGATCCCGCGGTCGGTCATGTTGTTCCGGAGGGCGTCGTGACGTCTTCATTCCGGCTGCGGCTGCCGTCGCACTCAGTTGCTGACGGTAGGTGCAACCCATGACCGCTATGCGTTGCACCTATCGGCTCCAGCTCGCGGGCGAATTCAACTTCCGGGCTGCGCGCGAGCTGGTTCCGTACCTCGCCGACCTCGGCGTTTCGCACGTGTATCTGCCGCCGTGCTTTCAGGCGCGTCCGGGGTCGACCCACGGCTACGACGTGGTCGACCCGACGCGGATTTCCGAAGAGCTGGGCGGCGCGGAGGAGTTCTACGCGCTGTGTGCGGCCACACGCAAGGCGGGAATGGGGATCATCCTCGACATCGTCCCCAACCACATGGCGACGGACGAGTCGAACGCCTACTGGATGAACCAGCGGGAGAAGTTCTTCGACGTCGATTCGGAGGCTACGCGCGGACCCGGCCATCGTCGCTTCTTTGACATCGACCACCTCGCCGGCGTCCGGCAGGAGGATCCCGAGGTCTTCGACGAAACTCACCGCCTCGCTTTGCAGCTGGTCGCGGACGGTGTGGTGGACGGGTTGCGGATCGACCACCCGGACGGGCTCGCCGACCCCACCGGCTACCTGGAGCAGCTCGCCGCGGCCGGCGCGCGGCACGTGTGGGTGGAGAAGATCCTCGACCCGGGCGAACAGCTTCCGGATTGGCCGGTCGAGGGCACGGTTGGATACGAGTTCCTCAACGACGTCGCCGCGTTGTTCGTCGATGTGTCTGCCGAGGATGCGCTGACTCGCTTGTGGCATGACGTGTCGGCCGATTCACGGCCTTTCGGCGAGTTCGCCGCGGAAGCGAAGCTGGAGCAGGCGCGCGGCCCATTTGGGCCCGAATGCGACCGGCTGCGCAGGGTGGCCGGCAAGGAGATGCCGGAGCTCGAAGCCGAGCTGTCTTCTCTGCCCGTCTACCGGACTTACATCCGCAACGGGCACGTCAGTGAGCAGGACGCCGAGGTGCTCGAAGAGGCGCGCCTGCAGTGGCTGCCGCAGATGCCGCCGGAATTCGTCACGCGCTTTCAGCAGACGACTCCGCCGGTGATGGCCAAGGGCGTCGAGGACACGGCCTTCTACCGCTACGCGCGGCTGCTGGCTTTGAACGACGTCGGCGGCGATCCCAGCCGCTTCGGCGTCTCCGTCGGGGACTTTCACCGTGCCAACGCCGAGCGGGCGCGTCGCTTTCCGCGCAACCTGCTGGTGACCCAGACGCACGACACCAAGCGCTCCGGCGACGCGCGCGCGCGCCTCGGCGCGCTGGCTTCCGTGCCCGAGCGATGGGAGGCGTTCGCCGGGCGCTGGGTGGACGCGATCCAGGGACCCGATCGGGTTGAGCGTTACCTGCTTCTGCAGACGTTGGTGGCGGCGTGGCCGATCAGCTACGAGCGGCTTTCCGGCTACATGGAGAAGGCGCTGCGCGAGCGCAAGATCACCACGAACTGGATCGAGCCGAACGCGCAGCATGAGTCCGCGGTGATGCAGGCCTGCCGCGGCCTGCTCGAAAACGGGGAGTTCGTGTCGGACTTGGAGGAGCTGTTGGCCGCGGTCCGTCCGATCGGCGACCGCCACGCGCTCGGTCAGCTGGCTTTGAAGCTCACGGTTCCCGGCGTCCCGGACATCTACAACGGTGACGAGCTCGAATCACTGTTTCTCGTCGATCCCGACAACCGCCGACCGGTCGATTGGCAGCTCCGGCATGAGGCGTTGTCGGAGCTGGAGCTCTCCGACGGGTCAGAGGTGCGGCCGGAGTTCGTGAAGCTATGGCTGATCCGCCAGCTGTTGAAGCTGCGCGCCGAGCGCCCGCAGGCGTTCGAGGGCGGCTACCAGCCGGTCGACGCGGGCGAGGGCATTTGCGCTTTCGTGCGTGGCGAGGAGATATTCGTGGCCGTGGCGGTGCGCGAGGGCTGGGGCGAGGCGCCGAAGGCTCCCGACGGAGACTGGGAGGACGTGCTCGGCCGCGCCTTGGGATGGCGTCACCGCGGACTGATGGTGCTGCGCCGTCGCTGACGATGTCGTCCGGTGACTGGTCGAAGCTCTTGGAAGGCTGAGCGCCGACGGCTGGGCGGCGACGGCTGGGGGTGGCTTGACCG
>JADDQZ010000075.1:13800-16566 GCA_016781085.1 Actinomycetota bacterium | reverse complement strand
GCTGGGGGTGGCTTGACCGGCGACGGGTGACCGATGAGTTATCGGCCGCGCGCTCGTCTTAGGGTTCAGACCAACCGATCGCTAGGAGCCCAGACGTGCGTTTCATGATGCTGATGATCCCGAACACCGACCCGCAGGAATGGGACGGCGGTCCCGAGGTAGAAGCGGTTGCGGCGATGTCGGAGTTCAACGAGGCCCTGACCCAAGCAGGTGCGCTGAAGGCAGCGGACGGCTTCCATCCGCCCGAAGCCGGTGCCCGCGTTTCGCGTTCCGGGGGCGAGACGACAGTCGGCGAGGCTCCCATGACTCCGGGACACACCGTCGGCGGATACTGGATCATCGACGTGGCTTCGCGCGAAGAAGCCATTGAATGGGCCACGCGCTGTCCTCTCAACGAGGGTGACGTGATCGAGGTCCGCCGCGTCTATGAGCTGTCCGACTTCCCCGAAGACGTCCAAGCGGCGGCACAGCTCTCGGAGATACCGCCGGAGCAGACCAGCGCAAGCTGACCGAGGGGTGTTTTGCAGGCGTTGGAGTCGTTCGGCCGCTGGAGGAGCGAGCCGCTCCTTTGACCAGGCGTTGGAGTCGTTGGGCCCTGCTCAGGGAGCCAGTCGCTCGATCGTCCAGCCGTTTGCTTGCCGACGGTAACGGAGCCGGTCATGCAGCCGGCTCCTGCGGCCCTGCCAGAATTCGACTGCGTCGAAACCGACCGTCCACCCGCCCCAGCCCGCGGGACGCGGGACGTCGACTCCCTCGAAGCGCTTGTCGATCTCCACGACACGCTGTTCGAGTTCTGCGCGATCCGCCAGCACCGAGCTCTGCGGTGACGCCCACGCTCCCAGCTGGCTGCCCCGAGGGCGGGACGCGAAGTACGCGTCGCTGTCGGCGTCGGAGAGTCGATGGGCGGCTCCTGTCACGCGGACCTGGCGGTGCAGGGCCAGCCACCCGAAGGTGAGAGCGGCGCGGGGGTTCCCGGCGAGTTCGGTCGCCTTCTGCGACTCGGAATTAGTGAAGAACGTCATTCCGTCGTCGCTCAAGCCTCGCAACAGCACGTAACGGGAGCTTGGTGTGCCGTCGGGCGCGACCGTGGAAAGCGTCATCGCGTTGGGCTCGTGCACTCCAGCGGCGACGGCCTCCTCGTACCACTTGCGAAATTGCGCCACCGGCTCCTCGGCGAGGTCGGGCAGGTCAAGACCCTGGCTCTCGTACTCCCGGCGAAGGGCAGCGAAGTCCACGACCAACAGTCAAGCGTAAGCGGCAGATCGGTCCCGGGACCGCGTTTCCGACCGGTCCTGCGCCTAGCCTCCGGCGCCCGCCTGGAAGTGCCAGGCGATCCTGTCCACGGCGATTTCAGAGGAGACGATTCGACTGCCGGCCACCGTTCACGCCGCTTCACGCGCCGCTTCTCGCCTTGCGCCTTGGCCGGCGGATCGACCGCTGCGAGAGTGGCAGACCGAAGCTGCAGAAGCGGTTTTCGCGCATCCCGGTGCAGGCTTCCTGGCATCGGCGACGCCCGCCGCCGGCAAGACGACGTTCGGCCTGCACGTCGCCCACCGGATGCTCGCCGAAGGTCGCGTGAGCCGCGTGGTGGTCGCGGCGCCAACCACGCACATCTGTCGCCAATGGGCCGCGGATGCAGCGCGTTACGGGATCGACCTCGAGCCGAACCGGCCCAACTCCGCGGGACCGGAACCGCGTGACCGTCACGGGGTCGCCGTCACCTACCAGACGATTGCCGCTGGTCCAGGTTCCCATCGCCGACGCTGCGCGCAAGCGGCGACGCTGCTGATCGCCGACGAGCCGCACCACATGGGTGAGCAGGCGGCGTGGGGCCGCAACATGCTCGCCGCCTTCGACCAGGCGCGCTTCCGGCTCTTGCTTTCGGGAACTCCGTTCCGCTCGGACAACACCGCCATCCCGTGGGTTCGCTACGACGACGACGGGGTGTCGAGCGCCGATTTCTCCTACGGGTACACGGACGCGCTACTCGACGGCGTCTGCCGGCCGGTGACCTTTCACCCGTACGAAGGCGACATGGAATGGATGTCCGACGGGCGTCGGCGCAGCGCCGACTTCGCCGTCGTGCTGCCCCCGGCCGAAGCCGCGCGGCGCCTGCGCACAGCGCTCGACCCGCACGGTGACTGGGTCCGACAGGTACTTCACGACGCCAATGAGCGGCTGATGGAGCTGCGAGCGGTTTCGCACCCCGAGGCCGGTGCTCTCGTCGTGGCCATCGACAAGGAGCATGCGGAGACGCTCGCCGACCGACTGGGCCAGCTCACCGGAACCCGGCCGCAGGTGGTCACGTCCGACGCCAGCGACGCGTCCGCGCGGATCGCGGCATTTGCGGCTGGGTCGGACCCGTGGCTGGTCTCGGTCCTGATGGTCTCCGAGGGAGTCGACATCCCCCGCCTACGCGTCGGCGTATACGCGACCACGGCCCGCACCGAGTTGTTCTTCCGTCAGGTAGTCGGTCGCTTCATCCGTCGCACGCCCGCACCGCGCGCGCAGATGAGCCATCTCTACATGCCGGCGGATCCGCGCTTGAAGGTGCTCGCGGGCGAAATCGAGCAAGAGCGCAACCACGCTCTTGACATGGTTCCCAAGGAGCCCGCCGAGGACGTGGAGCGTGTGCGCACCGAGCCCACAGAGGCGTTCCGCGCGCTGTCGGCCAGCGCACGACCCGACGATGTCGTCCTGCAGACCACCAGGCCCGGGGATGCCTTGCAGCTCTTCCCGGATCCGGCGCCGGCGCCGGCGGTGCCT
>JADDQZ010000075.1:12097-13666 GCA_016781085.1 Actinomycetota bacterium | reverse complement strand
CGTGTCCGTTGCTCCTGGTCCGCCGAACGCGACCGGCGGCTTCGCGACCACGACCACGGGCTCTGGGGGCGGACTCTCCGACGACCCATTCGCCCGTGGCCGAGCTTCGATTGACGCTCCCAGTGGCCGGTCAACCGGTGGCAGCGGGACCGGGGCAACGGGCGCCACGTCGGCGGGGGCTGCCCCCACGGGCGAGGCCGCTTTCGCTGGCAGGGGGACCGGTCGGGGTCAGTCAAGCCCTGTGCCGCCAGAAACAGCATCGGATCCGCTCGACGGAGTGCCTTCACGTCCCCGACGCGAAACCGCTCACGAGCGCCGGGAACGCCTGCGCGACGAGCGCCGCGAACTCGTCGCCACCCGCTCGCGCCAGAGCGGCGAGCCGCACCGCGCGATCCACGCCCGCCTCAACCGCGCGACCGGCGCGCCGTCCGTCGCCAACGCCACCGAGTCGCAGCTCGCGAAGGCGAACCGGCTACTGCAGCGGGAGATCGAGAAGGGGCGGTAGCGGAACGTTCGGGCGATGGGGCGCCCTCGCCCGGCGGCGGGCACCGACGCGCGCGGTGCCCGTGCCGCCTGCGCGCAGACGTCTTCCGTGCGACTACCGCCCAGAAGCCTTCTCGCGACCAGTTCCCACCAGCCGACTTCCCACCAAACGACTTCCCGGGGGGCGAAAAGAGGGGGTGTGACGACTAGGGGTCGTTATGCGACATCAAATCGTCACACCCCCTGCCAAGCGCCTGACTGTCGACGCTGTCCGGACTCTGGCCGACGTCCAATATGGCGTTGTCAGTCGACAACAACTGCTTCAAACCGGTCTCGACCGATCCGGTATCGCACGGCGGATCCGCGATGGGCGTTTCATCCCAGTACATCGAGGCGTATACGCGGTCGGTCACGCCGCGCTGCGGTGGGAAGGGACAATGCTGGCGGCGGTTCTCGCGTGCGGGCCTGGAGCAGCCCTGAGTCATCGCAGCGCGGCGCGGGTGTGGGACATGCGCCGAACCGACTCGCCTCAGATAGAGGTAGTCATGCCAGACCGGGGAGAACGAGGACGCCGACCTGGCGTGCTCGTGCATCGAAGTCGGCGGCTGCCTCGGCATGAGATCACGGTATGCGCACGGTTACCGGTTACCACCCCGTCACGCACGCTGCTCGATCTAGCTGATGTTCTCGATCCCCACTCCCTCCAGCGCGCTCTCGAACAAGCCGAACTCCTACGGCTGTTTGACAAACGCGCCCTCGACCAAACTCTGCAGGACAACCCGGGCCGCCAAGGCGCCACCCGTCTCAGACAAGCGCTCGCCGAGCTGGCGACCTCCAGCCCTCCCACCAGAAGCGCTCTCGAGGATGCGTTTCTCGAGCTCTGCGCACGGCACTCCCTGCCCCGGCCGCTCGTCAACCAACGCGTCCTCGAGTTCGAAGTCGACTTCGTCTGGCCGCAACGGCGAGTGATCGTCGAAGCCGACGGCTTCGCGCACCACGGCAGCCGGTCAGCTTTTGAGCAGGACCGCTGGCGCGACTTGAAGCTGGAGGTGGCGGGCTACAAGGTGCTCCGGTGCACGTGGCGCC
>JADDQZ010000075.1:2040-11954 GCA_016781085.1 Actinomycetota bacterium | reverse complement strand
GCACGTGGCGCCAGTTGCAATGCAAGCCGGCCGAGGTAGCGAACATGCTCAAGGCCGTGCTCAACACTTCGGGCTTGAAAGCGTGAGCCCCGGCCCGGGTCGAAGACAGGGAGCGCCAGTGCCCGGACGAACGTGGAGGACCCGCCAACCGAGGCGGACCGTAACGCGGTCGCTCCCTAACAGGCACGCCCCGCCAACGCGAGGCCCCGACAACCAAGACGCCCCGCCAACCGACGGCCCGCCAACCGCGACGCCCCGCCAACCGGAGACGCCCCAAACCCCTCAGTCCGCCGTAACCGTCCGGTCGCGCCCCTCGGACTTCGCCGCCGAAAGCGCATCCATCGCACGCATCACCAGCAACTCGGCCGGCTCTTCACCGTCCCAGCGCGCGATTCCCGCCGAAGCGGTCTGCTCGCGCGGCGTCACCGCGCGGATACGGTCGAGCACGTCGACGGCTTCGCTGGCATCGCACGACGGCAGGATGACGCCGAACTGGTCGCCTTCCAGGCGAGCGAGCGTGTCGACTTCGCGCAACTGCCGATCCCACATCGAGGCGGTCTCCTTGAGGAAGGCATCGCCCTCACGCTCGCCGCGGAGCATGCAAAACGCGCGCATGTGGTCGAGGTCGAGCAGCGCTACCGACACGGGCGCTTCCGCGCGGCGGGCACGGGCCAGCTCACGGGGAAGCTCCTCGTCCCATACGCGGCGAGTCATCAAACCGGTCAGCGAATCGGTCATCGCCAGCTGTTCGACGCGGTTCTGCAACCCAGCGTGGTTGATGGCCGCGGCCGCCTGCATGGCCAGCACTCGCAGTGCCTCCGAAGTCGAGGGCGCGAGAGCGAGCAGAGGCCGGTTCCAGATCAGGATGAGAACGGCCGAAACCGCGCCGTCACGCAGGATCGGCTGAAACAGCGCTGAGCGCGCCTGAGTGGCGTCGACCAGCGGAGAGGCGAGCGCAGGGTGGTCAGAAGCGTCCGGGACGAAGTAGCTCTCGGTGCTCTGGAACGCCTTGCCGGGACTGTCGGTGCGTGGCTGGATGGTGACCGGCCCCATCTCGACGCCGTGCATCGCGGTCGAAACGAACTCGCGGCCCGATGGCTCAAGCAGGAAGACAGAGGAGGCGCCGGCGATGTCTGCGGCTACCCGGCACACGACCGGGCGTGCGTCTTGACCGGCGGCGAGGGATGCGGTGATAGTGCCGATCGCCTCAAAGCCGTGGGCGCGGTTACGAAGGGCGTCATTCATGCGGGCGGCATCCGGCTGCTTGGTCTCTCGTTCGAGTTCTGAGGCGAGGACGCGCGCAAGCATCCCCAAGAGTTGCTCGTCTTCCGCACGAAAGCGATCCGGGCGGCGCGACAGCGCGACAAGGCTGCCCACTCGCGAGCCATCGTTCAGGTCGAGGGGGACGGCTACGTAGGACTTCACCAACCAGCGCCTCTGTATCGGCGCCACGCCATAGACGGGGTGGCTGGGAATGTCGTTGCACAGGCGCGGAGCGCGGTCCTCGGCCATGGCGATGTCAAGGGAGTCCGACAGCGCCATTGTCTGGTTCGGCTTGAGCCGGAAGCCCGCACCGCTGCGGACATCGACGATCCGGTGCAGATCCTGCTTGCGATCGAGGTGCGCGAGGAAAACCGTGGCCGCGGTCAGATACGTCTCGAGCAGGTCGAGCACCGCGCCAGTGGCTTCGGCGAAGGAGTGATAACTGGCTTTTGAGGCAGCCGCGGCAGCAGCGTGCATGGCTCCGGTGTCCACGTCCTCACTCATCGGCCACACCGCTCCTGCGCTGAAGCACTACGGACGCTTGGCGCGTCAGTGACTTTCGATCACGCGATCGATCAACCCGTAATCCTTGGCCTCGGCGGACTTGAAGAAGCGGTCGCGCTCCATGTCGCGGTGAACCAGTTCTTCGCTCTGGCCCGTGTGGTGGGCATAGATCTCGTCGATGCGCTTGCGCGTCTTGATGATCTCGCGGGCGTGGATCTCGATGTCGGTGGACTGACCCTCGAAGCCGGCCGACGGCTGGTGGATGAGGATGCGCGAATTCGGTAGCGCCGAGCGCTTGCCCTTGGCGCCGCCTGCCAGCAGCAGCGAGCCCATCGACATCGCGATCCCCACGCACATCGTTTGCACGTCGGGCTTGATGAAGTTCATCGTGTCGTAGATCGCGAGTCCCGCGTAGATTGATCCGCCCGGGGAGTTGATGTAGATCGAGATGTCCTTGTCGGGATCCTGGGACTCCAGATGCAGGAGCTGGGCGACGATCAGGTTCGCCACCTGGTCGTCGACGGGCGTGCCGAGGAAGATGATGCGCTCGTTGAGCAGCCTCGAATAGATGTCGAATTCGCGCTCGCCGCGCGACGTGCGCTCGACGACCATGGGGACCAGTGGCATCCGCGCATAGTTGCACACGGGCCGTGGCCCGACCGGGCTTGCGGTGAGCTCTCATGCCTCAGGCGGCGTGCCGTCGTAGGGTCCGCAAGCGCGGCAGCATGCGTTCGACGCGGCGGCCGAGGCCACGCGGATCCAAGCGCAGCGTCGCGGCGACGTCTTCGGGGGGTGTGCGGTCGGCGAGCATGGCCAACAGCGCCAGATCCTGCGGATCGACGCGCTGAGCGGCGGCTTCCATCACGACGGGGTCGAGCGGAGGGAGAGTGATGCCGCCGGCTCCGACAGTGTGGACGGCATCCACAAGCGTCTCGATGGGCGCGGCCTTGTCGACTAGCCCGTCCGCGCCGGCGATTCGTGCTTGCAACGCCAACCCGGGTTCTTTGGCCAGCGCGGTGTACACCACGACGCCCGGTTTCGACGGCGCCGTCTTCAAGCGCCGGCAGATGGTCAGGGCGTCGGCGGTCAGCCACTCCGGGTCGATCAGCACGATGTCCGGGAGGTGGCTTGCGAGCAGATCCATCGCCGCAGCCAGCGAGTCGGCCGACGCCACGAGCCGTACGCGTTCGTCATCACGCAGCAGGTACTCGACACCCGCACGGACCGCTGGATGCGGATCCACGCAAATCAGCTCGAGCATGCCTTCCAGAGTCGCAGCACGAGATGAGCTACGGGTAAATGTCTCGCGAAGATCAGCCATCTGACTCAGTCAACGCTCGGCGCCCTTCGTTTCTCGCGCCGGTTGTCGAAATTGGTCGTTACCGGGACCGGCGTCCCGCCCGATCTGCGCCCTCGGCGGGCGCTCGGTCCGCGATGCCGTCGCGCCCCGCTAGCCCATTGGGGCGGAGTGGTGGCTTACGGCTTCGGGCGCGGTTCGCTCACCCGAGCGCGCCAGAGCGAAGCCGGCCACGGCCAAGATCACCCCGAAGGCCAGAAACCCGAGGTCCCACGACAACGGGGCGCCAAGGTCATCGCGCACGTGGTGGATCCCTAAAAGCAAATGGTTCGTCGTGCCTTCGACCACGTTGAACACTCCCCAGCCGGCGAGCAAGAGCCCGAACTGCGCGCGCCATGGCGGAGCTAGTGCTCCCCGCTGCCAAGCGCGGACGGCCAGCAACATCCCGGCGAAGACGAAAAGCCACGTCGCCAGGTGAAAGAAGCCGTCGGCCAGCGTGTTGGCTTCAAGCCCCGGGACCGACTTGGCCGGGTGGCGGCCGGTGTCGGTGAGCATGTGATGCCACTGGAGCACTTGATGCAGCACGATCCCGTCGATGAATCCGCCGAAGCCGATTCCCATGAGGAATCCAGGAAGCTTGGGAGGCCGGCTCTGAGTGCGCGGCGGGGAGGCGGAAGCGGGGGCAGCGGCAGCAGCCATGCAGGCGTGAGGTTTCCCACCCAGAGTCGTTTCAGGCGCCTCCTGGCGCGCCGCCACGACACTGGAGTCCGCGGGTCAGGACAAGGCTAATACCGTGGCCCGCGTGATTGGCGCGCGCGGAGCCGGCCGGGCGGACCCGGCAGCGGTCGCCATGGTCGTGGGGGCCGCGGGATCTGTCCAATTCGGGGCAGCCTTCGCGGTCACGCTCTTCGACCGGCTGGGTCCGGCCGGCGCCACTTTGATGCGGCTGGGTTTCGCTGCCCTGATCCTCGTGGCCCTGTGGCGGCCGACGACCCGAGGCCACGGACGCGGCGCGCTGACGGTGGCCGCGGCGTTCGGCTTGAGCCTCGGCTTGATGAATTGGAGCTTCTACGAGGCGCTTGCCCGCATCCCGCTCGGTGTCGCGGTCTCGTTTGAATTCGTCGGCCCGCTGTCGGTGGCCCTGCTGAAGTCGCGAAAGCCGCGTGACGTTCTCTGGGTCCTCCTCGCCGGAGCCGGCATCGCGCTGCTCGGCGACGCGGCCGCGCAGGAGAACCTCGATCCGGTGGGCATCCTGCTCGCCCTCTTCGCCGGCGCCTGTTGGGCCGCATACATCCTGCTCAGCGCGCGCACCGGCGCCGCCTTCGCCGGCGGATCGGGGCTCGCGCTCGCGATGGTCGTGGCCACACTCGTCGTGATACCGGCCGGGGCGGGGCAAGCGTCCGCGGCCCTGCTGGCACCGGCTCTTCTGCTGTCAGGGCTCGTCGTAGCGCTCGCCTCCTCCGTCATCCCGTATTCGCTTGAACTCGAAGCGCTGCGCCGCCTGCCGGCCAACGTCTTCGGCGTCTTGCTTTCGCTGGACCCCGCGATTGCCGCTCTCGCGGGCTTCGCGCTGTTGCGTCAGACGTTGTCGGTGCAGCAGATTCTCGCCATCACTTTGGTGGTCGCCGCCAGCGCCGGCGTGGCGATGGCAGCGCGCGAAGTTGCCCCGATCGACGCGTGACCGGCTGTCGTCGTTAGCCTGCGAGGTGTGTACGAGCCCACGCTTCCGAACCAGCTCACGGTTCTGCGGATGTTTCTCGTGCCGGTTCTGGTCGTCGCCATGCTTTCCAAGTGGGAGCACGGCGACCTGCTCGCGGCCGTGATCTTCAGCTTCGCATCATTCACGGACGCCCTCGACGGGTGGATCGCCCGACGTCGCGACATCACATCGAACTTCGGCAAGCTCGTCGATCCGCTGGCCGACAAGCTGCTCGTGACGGCGGCGCTGATCTCGCTGGTCTCACTCGACCGCTTGGCGGCATGGGCCGCGCTGGTGATCGTCGCCCGCGAGTTCGCCGTCACCGGGTTGCGCCAGCTGGCGATGGAGCAGGGTGGTCCGGTCATCCCGGCGAGCATCTGGGGCAAGCTCAAGACGATCATGCAAGTTGTGATGGTGCTGCTGCTGATCGCCTTCAGCGAGCCGGCGTGGTGGGTTGACGTCGTCGTCTACGCCACCGTCGCGGTCACCGTCTTGTCCGGGGCGGATTACTTCTTCGGATTGCGTCACCTGCTGCGCGAGGAGCGGGCGGCGGGCGACGCGGCCGGCGAGGCGACTCAAGCCGCGCCGTCGAATGCGTCGGCCGGCGAGGCGCCTCAGGCGGCGCCTTCAAACGCGTCGGCCGGCGGGGCGCCTCAGGCTGCGCCGTCGAGCCACTCGCGCATCGAGACGTGACGCTCTGAGCGCTCGCCTGACGCGAGCTCGCGCCTGATCTCTCCCAGCATCCCGAAGCGCTCCGCGATGACGTTGTGCTGGTGGATCGACTCGAGATTCTCCTGGTGCGCCGACACGAAGCTGTCGTCGGCGAGTTCTGAGCCGAACTCCTCGACCACGCCGCGCACCATCTCGCGCACGCAGTCCTCGACGAAGCGCGGGCGGCGGTGTGCCTTCTCCACCACCGCTCCCTCGTCGGAGCGCTTCATCAGCTCATAGATCTCCGAAGACATCGAGTTCTCGACGATCGCCAGCAGGCGCTTGGCGTCGATGTCGACGTCGGAGTCTTCGGGACAGCCGATCCGCAACGTCCCAAGGCCACGCTGGTTGTGCGTCGCGACCGGCACGGCCGCGAAGACGCGTTCGATCTCGTCTTCTGAGAAGCCGTCACGCTCGAGCCGCTCGCGGGCGTTGTCTTGCACCAGCCGCTGCGCGCACGGGCACGCCGTCATGCCTTGCGCGCGCACGCCGATCAAGCGCCGCGTTCCCCGCTCAGAAGCGACCGCGGTGCCGAGCAGCTCGTAGATCTCTTGGGTCTGGATGCCGGAAACCGGCGCGGGCTTGTATTCGGGATAGCGCGCGCCGATGTGGACTTCCGCGGAGCGCGCACCTTGGCGGTCGCGCACCTTCTCGGCGATGTGCATGGCCAGAAGCTCCGCCCGGAAGGCGGCTTCACCGAGCACGACTTCGCCGATCGCATCGTTGACGACTTCCTCGAAGCGCGACATGTGCGCGCCCTTCTGGTCGGTTCCGAGGTCGACGAAGCACTCAAAGCGTGCCGAGAACAGTTGGCCGCGAGAGCCCTGGCCGATGCGAACCACCTTCTCGACTTCCGTCACTCCGACCCTGGACAGCGACAGCGAAAGGCCTGGAGCTTCGGCTTGCACGTCCGCGGTGGACAGCCTGGCATGTGGCATACCAACAACATTGAACCAGGACACGGAACCCCCCGGAAAAACTTGCAAAAGCAACCTTCGTTTCCCTGTCTTCCCCTGTGATAAACCTTCAAAAGGAAAGCGCGACAATTTCGGCCGCAAAAGGGGTCGGCGGAAATAAGCGAAGGGGCCGCGGGGAGCGGTGCCCGAAACCCGTCACGGACGATGGGCAAGACAGGAACAGGGAGGAACGAGCGGAACTCGCTCGTTTAAGCGACGTCCGGGGAAGGGCTTGACTACTCATAGGGGCGAGCTGCTCGAAGAGCAGCCGATCGCGGAGACGGATGACTTCCGCCTGATCATCGCCGAAGCTCAGGAGCGGGGGTTCCTGACGTTCGACGAAGTGGCTTCCTTTCTGGAAGAAGCGGAAGCCAGCAAGGAGCAAGTCGTGGAGCTTCACGGCTGGCTTGAAACCAACGGCATCGACGTGGTCGGTGCCGACGGAAAACCAGTGATCGGGGAAAGCGCTCGGATCGAAGCACGGCCCGCTCGCAAGGGAACAGGAGAAGACCGGGCCAAGCCGGCGGTCGATCTGACGGTCGAGCCGAGCCTCGATTCGCTGCGGCTGTATCTGCGCTCGATCGGGCGCGTGGAGCTATTGACGGCCGATCGCGAAGTAGAGCTGGCCAAGCGCATCGAGCGGGGAGATCTCAAAGCCAAGCAGGAGATGGTGGAAGCCAATCTGCGCCTGGTGGTGTCAATCGCCAAGAGCTACCTGGGCCGCGGGCTGACCATGCTGGATCTGATCCAGGAAGGGTCCCTTGGATTGATCCGCGCGGTCGAGAAGTTCGACTACCGGCGCGGTTACAAGTTCTCCACTTACGCCACTTGGTGGATCCGCCAAGCCGTGACGCGCGCGCTGGCCGACAAGGGACGCACGATTCGCATCCCGGTTCACATGGTCGACAAGCTCAACAAGGTGACTTACGCAGAACGCCAGCTCGTGCAACGTTTCGGTCGTGAGGCCACGCCCGAAGAGCTCGCCGAAGAGCTGGACTTCTCTGAAGAAGAGATTCGCGAGGTGTTGCGGCTCACCCAGCAGCCGGTGTCTTTGGACAAGCCGGTCGGCGAGGACGAGGACTCTGGATTGGGGGACTTCGTCGAAGACGTGGCCGCCCTGTCTCCGTTCGACATCGCCGCCGACACGATCCGCTGCGAGACGCTGCACAAGGCGCTGAGGTCGCTGCCCGAGCGCGAGCGCGGCGTGATCGAGATGCGCTTCGGACTCACCGGCGCGCGGCCCTACACGCTCGAAGAAGTGGGGCAGGCGTTCAACGTCACGCGCGAGCGGATCCGCCAGATCGAAAGTCACACCCTGCGCAAGCTCCAAGTTCTGCCGGAAACTCAGGGGCTGCGCGAAGCGGTGTGAGCTGGCCCACGGCGGTTCCCGGGGGATGAACGCTCCCGCGGCGACCGCCGGCTCCAGCGCCGCTATTCTTGCTTCGCGTTCCGGGAGGATGCCCGAGTGGCTAAAGGGGACTGGCTGTAAACCAGTTGGCTATGCCTACGCAGGTTCGAATCCTGCTCCTCCCATGTCGGGCCACGCCCGCCGGGCGCGGCCCGGTTGGTTCGGCTGCCGTGAGCAGCGTGGGTGCTGATCGGTCTCTGCCTTGCTGGTCTAGGTCGCTGGTCGCGCCGCCACGAACAGGTCGGTCACGTGAGCGCCGCTGCTGCCTGCGACGATGGTGATCTTGTCCGCGCCGTCCGCAGCGAAGAGCTGCCCCAAGCCGTACTCGCTGGCCGGGCTAACGACTTCTTCGCGGCTGTTGCCGGCGATGATCTCGGCGCTTCCGCGGACCGCGACGGTGACTTCCAGCGGCCCCGCGCCGCCCCAAGCCCACGAGCGCTTCTGCCCCGGCGCCAGCCAGCGGACGGCCTCGTCTTCGAGATGGGAAGTCAGCGACGACGACAGAATGTTGCCGTCGCTTGAGAGCTTCGGGGCGTGGTAGCCCTCGACTTGCACGGCGAGCCGGCCGTCGACCCACGCACGCAAGCCATCTTTGCTCTGGTTCACGCGCACACGTACAGGATGCGCTTGCGGGATCCACTCGACGCGCTCGTCATCGACGTGCAACAAGCAACCGTCGACCCACAGGTCCGCGTGCCAGTAGGGAACGGCGGGGTCATACGCCGGCTGCCACGGCACCGGCTGGGCGTCTTCGGTGGGGCGCCCTAGCCGGCGGCCGGTGCCGATGACCGGCCGGTCCCCGCACCAGCGCAAGCGGTCGAGATGCACCTTGCGGCCTTCGGTCGGGCCGTCGTAGCCGTGATAGACGGCGTAATAGGAGACGCCGTCAGGAGCGAGGATGACGCTGTGATGGCCAGGGCCGGTGATCCGCTCGCCCATGGCGAAAATCGGGTTCTGCTCGTGCTTGACCCACGGCCCGCGCGGTGAGTCCGCGGCGCTCAGGCCAATCCCGTACGTCGATTCGCGGTAGTACGAGCCGGAGTAGAGCTGGAAGTAGCGGCCGCGCCGCTTGAGCACCCAGGAACCCTCGTTCCAGTACTGCCCAAGCCGAACCGACGCCTCCCATTCCTGGCTGGGGAAAGTCACCTTGGCGGGATTGCCTTCAAGGGTCCCGGGGTCGAGCAGCCGGTCGACGACGTTGCCGCTACCGGGCTTTCCGTTGAACGTCACTTCGTCGCCGCGGATGTTGTAGAACAGCCACAGCGAGCCGTCTTCGTCTTGGAAGGGATGCCCGTCGATCGAGTAGTGGTCGCGGACGAGTGGCTCAGGGTCGAGGACGAACGGCCCGAGCGGGTTCTGTGCGCGCGCCACTCCCTGTCGCCGTCGGGTGTCGTTGCCATGCCCGTTTGGTGCGAACACCGTGCCGGAGACGTACATGTAGAAGGTGCCGTGCCAGTACATGACTTCGGGCGCCCACAAGTCGGTCTGCGCCCATGAGTCCGGGCCGCCGGCTTCCAGCGCGTAACCGGCGAACTCCCAGTGGACCAGGTCATGCGAGCGGTGCACGGAAACACCGCGGTCGCCGTCGTCAGTCGTGTGGTAGAGGAAGTACTCGTCGAGATAGCGCAGGACGAACGGGTCGCCATGGTCGCGCCCCACCGTGTCGGTGATGACGGGGTTGACGAACGTCGCCGCCTTGGCGGTTTGCTCTGTGGTCAAGGTGGGGGAGAGCAGCACCATGCTTCCTTATCGGCAAGTGTTGATCGTTGCTTTCGCGTTGACAAGGTCATGACGCAAACCGGGCGCGGTTGGGATGCCGAGGAGAGCGCGCCGGGCCGCGTGAACCTGATCGGCGAGCACACTGACTACAACGACGGTTTCGTCCTACCCATGCCGATCCCGCAACGTACGCAAGTGAAGTTGCGGCGAGTGTTGGGATCCGGTGATCCGGAAGTGAAGGTCTCGTCAACGGTCGGCACAGTGCCGGTGTCGTGGCCGCTGGGAGCGGAGCGGCGTTTGTCCGCGTGGTCGGACTACGTGGCCGGTGTATTCGTCGTCGCTCGCTCGGAAGGGTTC
>JADDQZ010000075.1:854-1992 GCA_016781085.1 Actinomycetota bacterium | reverse complement strand
GGGTCGGGGTTGTCGTCGAGCGCGGCGCTGGAGGTAGCGGTTCTCCGGGCTCTACGGGCAGCGTTTGAGTGGTCGTTGCCGGATCTGGAGCTCGCGCGCTTGGCGTGGCGGGCGGAAGTGGAGTACGTCGGCGCGCCCGTCGGGGTGATGGACCAGTTGGCGTCAAGCTGCGGGGCTGACGGCGAAGCGTTACTCGTCGATTGCCGCGACTTGTCCATGCAGCGCGTCGGGCTGCCTCCTTCGTGTGAGCTGGCGGTGGTGAACTCGGGGGTGCGGCATTCCAACGCCGGAGGCGGGTACGCGGCACGGCGGGACGAGTGCGAGCAGGCTTGCGAGTTACTGTGCGTCTCGTCTTTGCGCGATGTGCAGGCGCTGGAGTCGATCCCGTCCTTGCCTTCCCCTTTGGACCGGCGGGTGCGGCACGTGGTCGAGGAGAACGACCGCGTGCTCGAGCTTGTCGAGGCGTTGGGAGCGGAGGACCTGGAGGCGGCGGGAGTCTTGTTGGGGCAGTCCCACACGTCGCTGAGGGATTGCTATGAGGTTTCGGTGCCGGAAGTCGACGCGCTGGTCGAGGCGTTGGATGCGCAGCCCGGGGTGTACGGGGCGCGGATGACCGGTGGCGGGTTCGGTGGGTCGGTGGTGGCGCTGTGTGACCGGGGTTCCGCTCGGCCGGCCGGACTAGCAGCGGTCGAGACTTGCGCCGGGAAGTGGGAAGGGCCGGTGCCGGAAGTGCTTGTTCCGGCACCGGCTTCGGGTGCGAGCGGGTCTGGGCGCCCTTGAGGTAGGCGGTGGCGCGGTGCGGCGCGGGGGTGCGCTTAGCTTCGCCTTCCTGAGAGGTGGCGGGGTTGGCTGCGTGTCGCCAGGCGGGCGATGCGGCCGGCATTGACGTCCCAGCCGACACCAAAGGCGCGCGGCTTGAGGACCTGGTCGTCATCAGGCGCCCAGTAGTTGCGACGGATCTTCTCGGCGGTCGGCCGACGGAAGTCATAGGGGATCCCCATGACGGCGCCCGTCCATTCGCGTCGCCGCGGCGGTTCGCGCAGTTCCTTGCCGACCGCTGCCGCGGCCACTGCCAGCGACCCGGCTTGCAGAGCTCGGTTGGCGCCCTTGGCCACGGCCTTGCGCTTCGCCCATTGCG
>JADDQZ010000075.1:0-474 GCA_016781085.1 Actinomycetota bacterium | reverse complement strand
AGCGCGTTGATGACGTTGAAGCGGTTCCAGGCGGCATTCACGACCGCGCCGCGCTCCGCGTGGGAGGTGATCCGGCTGACGGCTGGGTTGAGCGCCAGCCGCCCGAAGATCGTGCCGCCGACCCAGGTCGCCATGCCGACGTTGTGGAGGGCCTGGTTGACGTCTTGAATCGTGTCGTTGACCATCGGCGTTCCTTGCGGTCGGGGTGGGCGCTCGGCGAGGGAAGCTCGTCTCGGGTGGAGGCTATTGGCGTTGGAGCCGGCCGGGGGAGAAATGGCGCCCGGGCGTTTGGTGGCCGTGTTCTCTCGTGCGCGCGTGAGTCGGTGGGCGGGCGTCGGCGGGAGTCAGCTTCGGCGCTTGAGTGACCGTGGAGGAAGGCGGCTTGCGCGGCGCCAGACCGCTACATTGATCGCTCGCGCCCTCCTAGCTCAGTTGGTAGAGCACTTCCATGGTAAGGAAGGGGTCACCGGTTCG
>JADDQZ010000036.1 GCA_016781085.1 Actinomycetota bacterium | reverse complement strand
GAAGAACAACAGGCACGGAAGGTTGTCAAGCGCCTTTTCGAACGCTTTGGCGATGTTGCGTGCGGAGCCGCCCTGAGTCCCCGAGACGAGATCGCCCGTCGAGACGTGCATCAGGCTCATCTCGTACTGGCCAGCAATCGCGCGCGCGAAGAACGTCTTGCCGACGCCGGGCGGCCCGTGCAGGAGGATGCCGTTCCATTCGATTCCGTAGCGCGCGGCGTCTTCCGGATGCTCGAGCATCAAGCCCACCGTGTTGGCGACTTCTTGCTTGAGCGACTCCATCCCGCCGACGTCGCTGAAGTCCGGCAGGCCGTCCGGGCGCTCCACCTTGAACTCGCCGCTACCGTCGCCGCCGCCCATGGCCCCCATAAGGCCGCCTGGGCGGTTGGTGCGCCCGCCGGACCGCGCCCGCGCCCGCCGGTCCCGTGCTTGCTCATGCGTAGAGGAACCCGGAGGCCCGAAGAACCGCGGCATGGTGTCGGTCACGTCGACCCAGCGACCCGTGCGTTCGTCGAACTCCAGCGAGCGGGTCCACGTTCCTGAGCGGGGGTCGGTGTGCGACCGCGGGCCGACCGCCGGCCCCGACATCATCTGCCCCAGCAGGTCCAGCGGCGATATGAGCGTCGGCGCGGTGCCAGGCCGCCCCGAGGGCCCGTAAGCATCCCGTGGCATATCCGGTCGCGGGGGCGCAGCTTGGGCGCGGCCAGGGCCTCCTCCAAAGGCAGCACGGGCAAGCGCAGAGGCAACACGGCGTAGCGTCGGCACGCCAGCGTGCTACCCCGCTGCCACGCTCGGCTAGACGTGGAGAGGCGGCCTTTCCGAAATGGCTATGTGGGACTAGGTTGCCTGCACCGATGCAGCCATCGCCCAGCCCAGCTGCGACCCGTTCGCTGAAGCGCACTGCGCTCTACGACCGCCACGTGGCCGCGGACGCCCGCCTTGTGCCGTTCGCCGGCTGGGAGATGCCGGTGCAGTACGGCGGCATACGCGAAGAACACATGGCGGTGCGAACCAGTGCCGGGATCTTCGACGTCTCGCACATGGGGCAGATTGAGACCTCCGGACCGGATGCCGAGGCGTTCCTGCAGCGAATCCTTTCCAACGACGTGGCGCGGATGGTCCCGGGCGGAGCGCAGTACTCGCTCCTTTGCCGCGAAGACGGCGGCGTCTTGGACGACCTTTTCACCTATCGGCTTGATGTCGACCGCTTTCTTACGGTCACCAACGCCGCCAACCATGAACGCGACTTCGCGTGGATGGCGGAGCATGCCGCGAGTTTCGAGGTCACCCTTACCGATCGCTTGCGCGACTACGCCATGCTCGCCGTACAGGGTCCGCACGCGCGCACCATCGTCGAGGGATTGGCGGCTCAAGCGCTGCCGGTGAGAATGCGCACCGCCGTGCTCTCCATTGCCGGCGTGCCTGGGGTCCTCGTCTGCGGTACGGGTTACACCGGCGAAGACGGGGTTGAATTGCTCGCCGACCCGGGGCAGGCCATTGAGATCTGGGACGCGGTGGTGTCGGCGGGCGCGCTGCCGGCCGGTCTGGGCGCCCGCGACACGTTGCGCATGGAAGCCTGCTTTCACCTCTACGGCCAGGATTTGAGCGAGCAGCGCAACCCGATCGAAGCCGGCTTGGGCTGGTGCTGCAAGGAAGACACCGGTTTCATCGGGTCAGAGGCGGTCGCGCGTGCGCGTGCTGCCGGCACGGGTGAGTTGCTGGCGGCGTTCGTGCTCGACGATCGAGGTATCCCGAGGCCCGGAAACCCGGTTGTGGAAGGCGGCGTGGTGACCAGTGGCACGCTCTCGCCGAGTCTCGGCGTTGGAATCGGCATGGCCTACGTGCCTGCGGCACTCGCTGTACCTGGAGCTCGCTTGCGTATCGACGTCCGCGGGAAGACACGTAAGGCAACGGTGAAATCCAAGCCGCTTTACTCAAAGGAGAGCTGACTTGGCTGAAGTGACTTACCCCGCGGATCTCAAGTACCACCCAGAGCACGACTGGGCGCGCGTCGAAGGCGACGTGGCGACCTTCGGAATCACGGCTTACGCCGAGGATCAGCTGGGAGAAGTGGTTTTCTTCGATCCGCCGGAAGTCGGGACGCAGGTGACCAAAGACGAGTCCTACGCCGAGTTGGAATCGGTTAAAGCGGTGTCTGACGTGATCGCTCCCTTGAGCGGCGAGATTGTCGAAGTAAACGAGGCGTTGGCCGCCGAACCTGAGAAGGTCAACGAAGACCCGTACGGCGACGGCTGGCTGGTCAGGGTGCGTCTGTCAGATCCCGCCGAGCTCGACGCGCTGCTGGAGCCACCGGCTTATGAGGAGCTTCTCGCTCAAGAGTCATGACCCGCTACACGGCCGTCACCGACTCCGACCTGCGAGAAATGCTCGCGACCATCGGAGTTGGGTCGGTCGAGGAGCTCTTCGCCGACGTGCCGGGCGGTTCACGGCTCAAGCGGCCGCTCGATCTGCCGCCGGGCAAGTCCGAGCAAGAGGTCTATGAGCAGTTGCGCGCACTCGCGGCCCGCAACGTCTCGAGCGAAGACGAGCTGTCGTTTCTCGGCGCGGGCATGTACGACCACTACGTGCCGGCGCTCGTGGAAGCGATCACCACTCGCTCGGAGTTCCTGACGCCCTACACGCCGTATCAGCCCGAGGTCTCGCAAGGCAACCTGCAGGCGATGTTCGAGTACCAGACGGCGATCTGCGAGCTGACGGGGCTGCCGGTCGCAAACGCCTCGGTCTACGACGGACCGAGTGCGCTTGCATCGGCCGGCTATCTGGCGAAGCTGCACAACGGGCGTTCCCGGTTCGTCGTGTCACGGGGAGTGCACCCGCACGCCCGCGAGGCCCTGAGGACCACGAGCGCCGGCTGGGGAACGACGATCGACGAGATCGACCTGCACAATGGATTGACCGACGCGCGTGCCCTCGCCGAAGCCATGGGCGACGACGTCTGCGCCGTCTTCGTCGCCCAGCCGAACTTCCTCGGCGCCGTCGAGGACCTTGATGAACTGGTCGCGCCGATCAAGCAGTCAGGGGCCGTGGCCGTGGTTTCATGCGATCCGATCGCGCTCGGCATCCTGCGCACGCCGGGCGAGTCAGGTTTCGACGTCGCTGTCGGCGAGGGCCAGCCGCTGGGCAACCGCCTTGACTTCGGAGGGCCGTCGTTCGGCTTCTTTGCCGCGCGCGAGGAGTACTTGCGGCGGATGCCGGGGCGCATTGCGGGGGAGACGCGCGACGCCGACGGACGGCGCGGCTTCGTGTTGACGCTTCAGACGCGCGAGCAGCACATCCGTCGCGAGAAGGCGACACACAACATCTGCACCGCGCAAGCGCTCAACGCGTTGTCGGCGATGCTCCATTTGAGCTGGCTCGGGCAACAAGGGCTGGTCGAGCTCTGCGAGCTGCTCGTGCAGCGTACGGCCTACGCGCGCGAGCAATTGGCCGCTATCCCCGGAGTGACGCTGGTTCACCAGCAACCAGTCGTGCGGGAATTCGCAATCCGGGTTGATGCGCCCGTGGAGCGGGTGCTGGAGCGGTGCGCCGCCGAGGGCGTCAATCCCGGTTATGCGCTGAACCGCGATTATCCCGAACTAGGCGAGGGATTACTCGTAGCGGTTACCGAACGCCGCTCGCGCGCCGACATCGACCGCCTCGCTGAGGTGCTCTCGGTGGCGGTCGCGGCCGAGCGCGCACCGGCGGAAGTGGCGTGAGTATGCCGGGCGTGATGGCAACCGCCGCCGACGGCTTGAGCAGGGCGCCTTTGCAGGACGAAGGCGTGCGGACCATCTACGAGAAGTCTCAACCCGGTCGGCGGGCGTTTGTGGCGCCGCCCATCGACGTGCCCGTGCGTCCGCTCGACGAGTTGCTACCGGCGCGGTTGCGGCGCATCGAACCGGCACGCTTGCCGGAAGTCTCCGAACCGGAGATCGTCCGCCACTACGTTCGCCTGTCCAAGCGCAACTTCGATCTCGACTCTGGCTTCTATCCGCTGGGATCGTGCACGATGAAGCACAACCCGCGCCTGCACGAGCGAATCGCCGCGCTGCCCGGCAACGCCCGCCTGCATCCGCTTCAGGACCCGCGGCGGGCCCAGGGCGCCCTTGAGCTGATGTGGCGCCTGCAGGCGGCGTTGTCGGAGATCGCCGGCTTGCCCCACGTCTCGCTGCATCCCAGCGCCGGTTCGCACGGCGAGCTCGCGGGGGTGCTACTGACGCGCGCCTACCACGAGGACCGGGGCGAGGAGCGCACCCGCATCCTTACGCCCGACACCGCCCACGGCACCAATCCCGCGACGGTCGCGATGGCCGGTTACGAGGTGGTCAAAGTCGGCACGAATGAGTACGGCGGCGTTGACGTGGAGGACCTGCGTGCCAAAGCCGACCAGCGGACGGCGTGCCTGATGCTCACCAACCCGAACACGCTCGGGTTGTTCGATCCTCGAATCGAGGAGATCGCAGAGATCGTCCACGGCGTCGGGGCGACGCTCTACTACGACGGCGCGAACCTCAACGCCATCATGGGCAAGTCGCGTCCCGGCGACATGGGCTTTGACATCGTGCACTTCAACCTGCACAAGTCCTTCACCCAGCCGCACGGCGGCGGCGGGCCGGGCGCCGGGCCGATCGCCGTTTCCTCTGAGATCGAGCCCTATCTTCCGCGCCCGCAGGTAGTGCGGCGCTGCGCGGGCGCGGACGGTCAGGAGCCGTTCTTCGACCTCGACGACGACCGTCCAAGATCGATCGGGCGGCTCCGCGGCTTTCAAGGTAACTACGGCGTCTTCGTCCGCTCTTACGCCTACATCCTCTCGCTCGGTGCAGACGGCTTGCAGTCAGCGAGCGAAACCGCCGTGCTCAACGCCAACTACTTGATGGCGCGCCTCACGGAAGTGGCCGGCGACTACTTGCCACCGGCCTACGAGCGCACCTGCATGCACGAGTTCGTGTTGAGCGGCGGGTCCATGCGCCGTCAGCTCGGAATCCGCACACTGGACCTGGCGAAGCGGTTGCTGGACTTCGGCTTTCACCCGCCGACCGTCTACTTCCCGCTGCTCGTGGACGAAGCACTGCTGATCGAGCCGACGGAAACCGAAAGCAAGGAGACGCTCGATGCCTTCGCCGAAGCGATCGCATCCATTCTCCGCGAAGCGGGCGAAGACCCTGAGATCGCGCGCGGGGCGCCTTACACAACCCCGGTTCGGCGCTTGGACGAGGCAAGTGCAGCGAAACGGCCTGTGCTGCGGCAACCGCGGGCCACACCGCTAGGCGCCTGAGCGCGACTCGCCACGAGGGCGCACCGCTCACCTTTGCGGCTCCCTAATACGCTGGGCGCGCGCATGGTCATCTTCTCGGGCATCCAGCCGACGGGCACAAAGCACCTCGGCAACTACATCGGCGCCATCACCCAGTACGTGGCGGCTCAAGAGCGCGGCAATCCCGCGATCTTCTGCATCGTCGATCTACACGCCATCACGGTCGAATACGACCCGCAGCAATTGCGCGAGAAGACCTACGACACGGCAGCCCTGCTCATCGCCGCCGGGCTCGATCCCGAGGGCTGCATTCTGTTTCGCCAAAGCGACGTCCACGAGCACACGGAGCTTTGCTGGCTCCTCGTGGCGGTGACAGCGGTCGGTGAGCTCAACCGGATGCACCAGTTCCGCGACAAGTCCGTGCAACAGCGACAGCTCGTCTCTGCCGGTCTTCTGCTTTATCCCGTGTTGCAGGCCGCAGACGTGCTCGCCTATCAAGCAGACGAGGTGCCCGTCGGCGAAGACCAGCGCGAGCATCTGGAGTTGATGCGCGACATCGCAGAACGCTTCAATGGGCGCTTCGGTCCGGTGCTGACCGTGCCCAAACAGCGCATTCCCGACGTCGGCGCCCGGGTACGCGACCTCCAAGAACCCGAGCGCAAGATGTCGACGACCGGCGGAACAGAGCAGGGCACGGTGTACGTGCTCGACGAGCCGGCCGCGATTTCGCGCAAGTTCAAACGCGCGGTGACCGATTCGGGCACCGACATCGTCCGTCGCGATGACAAGCCGGGGATCACGAATCTGATCGAGGTCATGGCCGTCGCTCGCGGCATCACCCCGGATGCCGTTGAAGCGGAATACGCGGGCGGACGCTACGGGGACTTCAAGAAGGCGACGGCCGAAGCCGTGGTGGACTACTTGGAGCCGGTGCGCGAGCGCTACACGGACTTGCGCGCCGACGAGTCGGCGCTCGAGGCCATGCTCCAAGCCGGAGCCGCCAAGGCGCGCGTCATTGCGTCGGCCACGCTGGCCGACGTGTGCGACGCCATGGGCGTGGGCCCGCGCAGCTCCTGAGGGCGGAGACCCGAAGATCTGTCGGGCTCCTGCCGTACGGTGGCTCGATGCCGAGCGACATGCTGCGCAACCTGGAGCTCGATCTCGATGTCTTCAGCGGGCCGTTCGACCTTCTGTTGTCGCTGATCCTGCGCGAAGAGCTTGATCTGCTCGAAGTCCAGCTGGCCGAGATCGTCATCGCTTATCTGGACCACCTCGAGCGGCGTGAGCGGCTCAACCTCGAGGCGGCCACCGAGTTCCTGGTACTCATCGCGGCGTTGCTGGAGCTCAAGTCGAGGCTCATGCTTCCCGGCGAGGAAGTTGAGGAACTCGACGAGCTCGAGCCCGCGCAGGCCGCGGAAGAGCTTCTCGACCGGATGCTGCGCTATGCGCGCTACCAGAACGCTGGACAATGGCTGATTGAGCGCCAGGAGGCGGGACAGCAGTTCTTGCTGCGCGAGTCGGGACCGCCCGCCGAACTGTCCAAGACTGCTGAAAAGCCTCGAGCGACGCACGATCCCCAACTGCTGGCGCGTGCCGTGGGCGGACTGCTGAAGATGCCGCCCGCCCCTGACCTGCGTCACCTCCGCAATCCTCGCGTCTCGGTCGCGGATCGGTTGACCATCCTGCGCGATCTCCTGCGGCGCGGGCGCTTTGACTTCGAGCGAGCCGTTGCCGGCCAGGACCGCATGACGGTGGCGGTGACGTTGTATGCGCTGCTCGAGCTGTACAAGCGAGGTGAAGCCGACTGGGAGCAAGAGGTGCCGTTTGCCCCGATCACGGTCGCTGTCGGAGGGAACGCGGCGGCCCGGGCGGTCGCTTCATGAGCCCGCTCGCCCGTGTCGTTGAGGCACTGTTGTTCTTGTCTCCGGAGCCAGTCAGCGGAGAAGCTCTAAGCGCCGCGACGGGCGCCCACCAGGCCGACATCGACGCCGCTTTGGCACAGCTGCGGGCCGGACTGCTGGGGCGAGGCCTTCAATTGCGAGAAGTCGCGGGCAGCTGGACGCTCGTCTCGGCGCCCGAAGCCGAGACTGCAGCGCGTGAACTGCTCGCCCGTCCACGCAGTAACGCACTGACACCAGCGCAAGCCGAGACTCTGGCGATCGTCGCCTACCTTCAGCCCGTGTCGCGCCCAGAAGTCGCGCGCATCCGCGGGGTGGCCGCTGAGTCGGCGACGAACGCCCTCGTCGAGCGCGGGCTGATCGAGGAAGCCGGGCGCTCGCAATTCGGGGCGGTTTTGTACCGCACGACGACGCAGTTCCTGGCTTCCTTCAACTTGTCGTCGTTGCGAGACCTCCCGGACGTACAGACATTCGATCCCTCACCGCAAGACGAGGCGGCGCTGCGGGATCGGTTGTTGCGAGCGGGCGAGCAGCGCGCTGAAAGCCTCGGCAGCAGTCGCTGACGCGGGAGCGTCAGCGATCGGGACGGGGATTTCCAGTAACCGGAGCGCCTATAGCGGACGCGCCAGGTCGGTTTCTGACCACAGCGTCAAGGTGCCAGATTGGCATGCCGATGACCCCGACAAACCTAAGGCTGCAAAGGGGCTTCAATCCGTTTGTCGGTTCGGACCAAGTTGTTAGCGGGGTTCGCCCTCGTGGTGGCGTTGGCTATGGCTGTGGGCGTCGTCGCCCTGGTGAAGATGGCCTCGATCAACGAATCCACGAAGTTCCAATCAGAAATGGTAGTTCCCGGCGTCGCCGTCATCGGCGACATCAACGGCATCACCTCGGACTACCGCGCCGCTCAGCTCGACCATGTGATCGCCGAGCCGGGCTCGCGCCAGCTCGAGTCGGCCGAGGCCGCCATGAAAGACGAAAACAGCGATATGGACGCGGCGATCAAGGCTTACGAGCCCACGATCACGTTGCCCGAAGATCGTAGGCAGTTCGATGCGCTAGTCGCCTCATGGGAACGCTATAAGAGCGAGTCGGCGCCCTTCCTCAAGCTGAGCCGTGCCGGCAACCCTCAAGCAGCGATCAAATACCTGCACGGCGACGCTCAGCAGACGTTCGACAGATTGTCCGATCAGGTGCTCGGGCTCGTCGACTGGAACCAGGACTTCGGCAAGAAGACCGCGAGCGAGGCCAATGACTCCTTCAAGGCGGCGCGCACCTTCGTCGTGATCGTGCTTGTCCTCGTGCTCGCACTTGGAACAGCCGTTTCGCTGCTGCTGTCGCGACAGATCCGCAACGGCGTTCAACAGGTGTTGCATGCCGCCGAGGGCATCGCCCGTGGCGAGCTCGATCGCGACGTCAAGGTCAAGACACGCGACGAGCTCGGGGAGATGGCGGATGCCTTCGGCGAGATGACGGCCTATCTGCGGGAGACGGCAAGCGTCGCCACGCGCATTGGCCAGGGCGACCTGACAGCGACGATCGAGCCGTATTCCTCCAAGGACGAGCTGCGCGTGGCGATGGCTGAGATGGTGGAGGGACTGCGGGCGCTAGTCATCGAGCTCAACGAGTCGGCCGGCACGGTTTCGTCTGCATCACAGCAACTCAGCGGCAGCTCCGACGAGACGTCGCGGGCCATCGACGAGATCGCGTCGGCGATCGGCGATGTCGCGCAGGGCTCTGAGACTCAGGTTCGTCGCGTCGGCGAAGTCCGCGACGCGGTCGGCGAGACGATGCGCGCCGTCGCAGATAGCGCGCGTGCGGCTGAAGAGACCACGGTCTCAGCGGAGCATGCGCGCGACCTCGCGCGCGGCGGCATCGAGGCGGCGGTGGAGGCGACCGAGGCGATGCAATCGGTGCGCGAGTCCTCCCAACAGGCGTCTACCGCAATCTCCGAACTCGCGGAGAAATCTGAGCAGATCGGCGAGTTCATCAACACGATCACCGGAATCGCCGAGCAGACGAACTTGTTGGCACTCAACGCCGCCATCGAGGCCGCCCGTGCCGGCGAGCAAGGCCGGGGCTTCGCCGTCGTCGCGGAGGAAGTGCGCAAGCTGGCCGAAGAGTCACAGCAGGCAGCTTCGACGATTTCTACGCTCGTCAACGACATCCAAAAGGGAACAAGGCACACGGTTGGCGTGGTTGACGAGAGCGTCAAACGCACCGAGCACTCGAGCGTGATCGTGGCCCGGGCCGAAGCCGCTTTCGGCGAGCTCGGCGAGTCGGTCGAGGCAATGACGGCTCAAATCGCCGCCATCTCTGCGGCGACCACAGAAATCAATGCGAGTACGAGCCGTGTCAGCGACGAAATGACAGAAGTTGCGGCAGTCGGCGAGGCTTCCTCGGCGAGCGCAGAGCAAGTCTCGGCGTCCACGCAGCAGACGAGCGCGTCAGCTCAAGAGATCAACGCCTCGGCGCAGGAGCTTGCATCGACGGCCCAAACGCTGGAGCAGCTCGTCAGCCGCTTCCAGGTCAAGGCCTGAAGTGGATCGGTAAGGGCGAGGCGGCCGGCGCAGCCGGCTGCCTCGCCCATGACCGGAGTGGGCCGATCATTCGGTGCCTCTGCGCCAGCATGGCTGATTGCGCACGCAAACCGTAAAGAGGGTGCGGACGGCGCCGATTACCGGCGTAACTGCCCACCGCTTCTTCGCCGAGGTCGTTCCTTGTCGCCCCCTCACTTCATCGCCCGCTCGCTGCAGGCGCGCATGACCATTCAACTCGCGGCGGTGATCGCGATCGTCATGCTGGTAACAACGTGGCTGACGATCACTCGAGTCACCGAAGCCCAGCGCGCCTCCGTCGAAGGGCAGTTGAGCGAATCAGCACAGACGCACGCTGGCGACTTCGAAGCCGAGGCGCGGGACGCCGCCGCGACGGGACGCGGTTTGGCGAGCACATTCAGCCGCTACAGGCAGGGCGACCGCAAGGAAGCCAGCGCGATCGTCAAGGAAGCCCTCGACCGCAACCCGCGCGTCGTCGGCGCTTACGCCGGCTTCGACGCCGGCGCCTTCGGTGGTGCCGACGCCGACCACAAGGGCAAGCCTTACTCCATGAAAGACGGCCGTTTCGGTCCGTACTGGAACAAGCTGACAGGTGAAGTGACGCTCGAAGCACTCGTGGATGCCGACGTCTCCGACTACTACACCCTGCCCAAGAAGCTCAACCGTGACGTTGTGATCGAGCCTTACCTCTACGAGGGCGTGCTGATGACGAGCTACGTCTCGCCGGTCGTGCGCGACGGCAAGCCCGTCGGGATCGGTGGCGTCGATGTCACGCTGTCGAAGATTCACGAAGAAGTCAGCAAGCTCAAGGTCCTCGACAGCGGTTACGTCCTGCTCGTCTCCAACAGCGGCATCTTCGTGTCCGCGCAAGACGAGAAGCTGATCGGCAAGACCACACTCGCCGACTACGCCAAGAAGCATGACAACGCCCAGCTGGCCAAGGTCGCCAGCGACATCGCGGCCGGCCGTGGCGGCAAGGTCTCGACCACAGACCCGGCCACGGGCAAGAAGGTGCGTGTCTTCTACGCGCCGGTGCAGACGGGCAAGTGGGGCTACGTAATGGTGGCGCCGGAAGCCGAAATGATGGCCAGCGTCAATGATCTGCGCAACACCCTGCTGATCATGAGCCTCATTGCCGTGCTGCTCGTCGCCGGCGCGGTCGCTTGGCTCGCTCGTCGTATCACCGCGCCCGTGCGCGACTTCGTCGAGCACCTGCGGACGCTCAGCGACGGCGACGTCGCGGAGCTCAACAAGGGCATGCACGCCTTGTCGCAGGGCGACATGACGGTGGCGGCGCATGCGCACACCGAGCCGGTTCAGCAATCGCGCCGAGACGAGATCGGCGTGGCCGCCAACACGCTCAACGAGCTGATCGGTTCCACTCATGCATCGCTTGATGCCTATGAAGCCACGCGCGGCGCGTTGGCCGACATGATCGGGCAAGTGGCGCTGACGGCGACTGACGTCTCGTCTTCGTCGCAGCAAATGGCTGCCACGGCTGAGCAGACCGGCAGCGCGGTGGGCGAAATCGCCACGGCGATCAACGAGGTAGCCCTCGGCGGGTCCCGTCAAGCGGAAGCGATCATGTCGGCTCAGCGCTCCACCGAGGACATCACGGCATCGACGGCGGAATCCGCCGATCGCGCTCAGGCCACGGCGGTGGCGGCACGCGAAGCGCGCGCCATCGCCGAGGAAGGCGAGCAAGCCGTGACTGAGATCACCGAAGCGATGGCGGCGGTACGGAAGTCCAGCGAAGAAGTGATGGGGGCGATGCGCGATCTTGGCGAGAAGAACTCCCAGATCAGCGGGATCGTCGAGACGATCACCAGCATCGCCGACCAAACCAACCTGCTGGCGCTCAATGCCGCGATCGAAGCGGCGCGCGCCGGCGAGCAGGGGCGCGGCTTCGCCGTCGTCGCCGAGGAAGTGCGCAAGCTCGCCGAAGAGTCCTCGCACGCCGCCGATCAGATCTCGCGCCTCACCGCAGAGATCCAGAGCGAAACCGGCAAGACGACCGAAGTGGTCGAGCAAAGCGGCCGCCTCAGCGCCGAAGGTGCTGTCACCGTCGAGAAGGCCCGGTCGCAGTTCGCGCTCATCGGTCAGTCGTTCGAAGACGTGACCGGCCGGATCGGCGAGATCGCCATCGCGGTGGAGCACATTGCCGAAAGTGCGCAGAAGATGCGCGACGACATGACAGAAGTCAGCACGGTCGCCAACCAGTCGATGGAAAGCGCCGAGCACGTCAGCGCTTCGACCGAGCAGACCAGCGCCGCCACTCAGGAAGTGTCCGCAGGGGCGCAACAGCTCGCGCACACCGCCGACCAGCTCGAAGAGCTTGTCGGTCGCTTCACCTTGAAGGTCTGAAGTTCCGCGGGAAGGGGTGGTCGGCGGCGTGCCGCCCGCCCCGTAGGCGTCGGTCGTTGCTAACGCAGCGTCCGGCGCAGCATCACAAAGAAGATGACCGCCAGGATCGCTGCGAGGACGGGGATGTTCGTCCCGATCAAATCGATGGCGGCGAGGATCGCCGTAACCACGGCCACGGCGCCCGCAGCGCCCGTGGCCAAGACGAGCTTGTAGGCCCGTTCTTCGCGTTGCTTACGCGTGAGTCCGCTGCCACGCCGGCGTTCGATATCGCTCATGGTGCTCACAGCTTGGCAGCCCAATGGCTCCGGCCGGCCACTTACGGGTCAGTGCCGCCGGTCACTCACAGTTCGGCGCCGTCTTGTACCGGACGACGGTGTTCCTGAAGACCTTCGGGTTCGCATCGCTCGACGAGCTTCCGGCGGCGAGTCGTTCGATCCCTCTCCTGGCGAGGAGGCGGCGCTGCGCGACGGCTGCTGCGGGCCGGCGAGCAGCGGGCTGATGCCGGAGTGGGAGTGTCCGGCTAGGACGTGATCGGGGTCGAGGATCGCAACCAGAACGGGAAGCCGGTGCGGATGATGAGCGGGGAGGTGGTATTGGCGTCACCGAAATGACCTCTGCGGCATGGTCTGGAACTTGGAGCGACCCTGCCGCGTTGTTGCTCGTAACGGAGCCTGAGTTCGAGCAGCACCAAGGAGCACAATGCGCAGCAGGACATGGTCGGCGGTGGTACTGGTGGGATTGACCACCGGATTGTTCGCGACGCCCGCGGTAGTGCACGCGGACGGCGCAGGCGGACGAAAGCTGTCGGAAACGGAGTTGCGACGACTCGAAAGCCGGCTGCTTGGTCGCGCTCACGCCCGGGATCACCGTCTGGCCCGGCTCACCGAGCGGCGCGAACGCGCACGCTGGAAGAAGCTGTCGCCCAGACACCGGCGGCGCGCGCTGCGGCCGGTGGCGCGGGCTTCGGCTGACGTCGATCTGGCTTCGGTCGGCCGCTGGAGCACACCGTTCAAGATGCCGGTGGTCGGCGTGCATTCCGCGGTGCTTCCCACCGGCAAGGTGATGATCTTCTCCCAGGAAGTGCATGACTACAAGACGCGGGCGGCAGCCGCCTACCTCTGGGATCCGACCAAGAATCCCGGTGCCCCGGGTGAGTTCAAGGCGGTGCCGCCGGGCGACAACATCTTCTGCGCGGGCCAGTCGCTGATGGCTGACGGGCAGCTGCTGGTCACAGGTGGCAATCTCAGATACGCGACGGCCACCACCGGATTCGCGGGGCTCAAATCGGTCTTCACCTTCGACCCGTGGAGCGAGAGCTGGACGCGCCAGCCCGACATGGCCCGCGGTCGCTGGTATCCCACGCAGACGCTCCTGCCGGACGGGCGGACGTTGATCACGTCTGGCTACGACGAATCCGACGGGTACGTCTGGAACACCGACATCGACGTATTCAACCCGCCGGCAGCGCGCGGGGGACAGGGAAGCCTCACGCGGATCGCCCGCTACGGGCAGTTGGCGGGAGCGCCCACCACGCCGCATTGGTACCCGCACTGGTTCGTGATGCCGAGTGGAGGCGTGCTCAACGCCGGCTTCACTCGCCGCGAGTCATGGCTGTTGAACCCGACGCCAGGGTCGGTGACCGGCAGCGACCGTCCCGACTGGTCAATGACACGGAAGTACGGCAGTGCCGTGTTGCTGCCGGGCTCGGCCTCGGGCTCGACGCGCGTCATGCAGCTCGGCGGCTACGACCATTCGACGACGGAGAAGGCGTCGGTGGCTTCGACCGAGATCTTCGACGAGGCGACGCCGACTCGAGCGCCGTTTGCGGGCCCGTCGATGCGCGTCGCGCGTTCCAGCCACAACACCGTCCTACTGCCCGACTCGTCATTGCTCAACCTCGGCGGAGGTTATGGGGCGCAGCCAGGGACCGCGAGCGACGAGAACGTGAACAATGTCGAAGCGGCAGCCGGGCCCGAGCACAAGGCCGTCGAGATCCTCGATGCCGGGTCCGATACCTGGCGTCTGGGGCCGTCGCAGGTCTACAAGCGTGCCTACCACTCGACCGCCGTGCTCCTTCCCGACGGTCGCGTGTTGTCAGCCGGGGACGATCGCGATCCGGTCCGGGGCACGGATTACAGAATGAATGACCGCGCGGAGGTCTACGAGCCCGCGTACCTGTTCAAGGAAGGACCGAGGCCAAGCATCACCAGCGCACCGGCGGGCATCGACTTCGGCCAGACGTTCGACATCGGCACGAGCTCCGCCGTGACCAAAGCGGTGCTGGTGGCGCCTGGCACCACCACGCATGCCAACGACATGGGACAGCGCCTCGTGCCGCTGACCATGACTCCGCGCGCCGATGGCAGCGGGGCAACCGTGACCGCTCCCGCCAACGCCAACATTGCGCCGCCCGGGTACTACATGCTCTTCGGGCTCAGTCCGACCGGCAAGCCGTCGGTGGCCGAATGGGTCTACGTGGGCGAAAGCCGGGCCGACGTACCGGCTCCGGTAGTGGCTCCTGTTGCGACGCCGAATCCGACGCCGCAGCCATCCAGCACTCCCACTCCGGTTCAGCCGTCGCCCAGCCCCCCGGCGCCCGCTCCGTCGCCTGACCCGGTGGCGTCCGCTCCGGTGGCGTCGTCGCCTGGTCCGGTGGCACCCGTGCCGGTCCAGGCCTCGCCGAGCCCTTCAACCCCTGTAGTGCCAGCCGCCCAGGATGTCGTCTCACCTCGCTTTGCCTTGCGGACTCCGAGCACCGTTCGGGATCTGCGGCGGCGCGGGCGGTTGACGCTCAGTCTTCGGCTCGATGAAGCCGGCGATACTCGATTGAGCGCAGTGATCGTCAACGGCCGGAAGAAGCTGGTCCGCTTGCCGCGAGATGGCAGTGTGAGGTTGGCCTTCTCCCGCGCCCGGACTCGAGCAGTCGTGTTGCGCCTGACCAGGGCCGAGCGCCGGCGGCTGGGTCGCGGGGCTCTCACGGCGAAGGTCCGTGTGCGCGCCACCGACCGGTCCGGGAACTCGACCAGCCGCACCGTGGTGCTGACACTGCCGCGTCGTTAGAGCGCCCGAGCAAGAGTCCTACGGTGGCGGCGCAACGTCGTCTCGAGTGGCCGACTGCGCGCCCGCGCCTTCAGCCAACCTCCGCCGCCACCGGGCTCTTGGCCGCCAGTTGTCCACAGGCCGCATCGATGTCACGACCGCGGGTCAAGCGGACCGTGGCGTCGATGCCCTGGACTTCGAGCGCGCTCTGGAACGTCGCGATGGCGTTGCGCGAAGAACCGTCGTAGACCGAGTCGGTCGGGTTGTAAGGAATCAGATTCACCTTGTACATTCGCGGATCCAGCAATGAAGCCAACTGCGCCGCCTGTTCGGGACCGTCGTTGACGCCGGCGAGCATCACGTACTCGACGAAGACCTTGCGCCGGCGCTTCTCGTAGTACTCCTCGCAGGCGTCGAGCACTTCAGCGATCTTGAACCGGTCGTTGATCGGCATGATCCGCGAGCGCAGTTCGTCTTCGGGAGCATGCAGCGACAGGGCGAGGCGAACCGGCATGTCGGCTTCGGTCAACGCGCGGATGCCGGGCACCCAGCCGACCGTGGAGATGCCTGTCCGCCGGTGGGTGATGCCCACGTCGGGAAGCTTGCGCGCCGCGGCGAGCACGTTGTCGAGGTTCATCAGCGGCTCGCCCATGCCCATGAACACGAGGTGGTTGAGCGGCTCGATGCGGCGGAAGTGCAGAACCTGGTCGAGGATCTCGGCCGCTGTGAGGTTGCGCCCGAACTTCATCTTGCCGGTGGCGCAGAAGGTGCACGTCAGCGGGCAGCCCGATTGCGAGGAGACGCACACCGAGCGGCGCCCGTCGCGGTAGCGCATCAGAACGCTTTCGACCGGCCGGCCGTCATGCGTGCGGAACAACGCCTTGACGGTTCCGTCGGAAGCTGTCGCTTCGTGCTCGAGCACCAGCGTGGAAAAGGGAACGTGCTCGGAAAGCTGCGCGCGCAGCTTCGCCGGAAGGTTCGTCATCTCGTCGTAGTGGTGCGCTCCACCTGCCGCCCAGCGCCACACCTGGCTCCTCCGGAAGGCGGGCTGCCCGTGCGCAGCGAGAGTGCTATTGAGAAGCTCGAGATCCATAGTGGTCTGTCACCTATGGTGGCAGCCGGATGCGACTTGCCAAGTACCTCGCACACGCCGGCGTAGCTTCGCGCCGGGCGGCCGAGCGCATCATCGAGCAGGGACGCGTGCGCGTCGGCGAAGAAGTCGTCCGCGACCCCGCGCGCGACGTCAGTGAGCGAGAGGTCGTCACCGTTGACGGCGCCACCGTCAAGGCTCAGGAGTCTGGGCTGGCGGTGTACGCGGTGCACAAACCCGCCGGCGTTGTCTCCACGGCCAGCGATCCCCAGGGACGGCCCACCGTCGTCGACATGGTCAGAACCGGAGAGCGCTTGTATCCCGTTGGGCGTCTGGATGCACCGACGACGGGCTTGATCCTGCTCACCAACGACGGCGATCTCGCGTACCGGCTCACACATCCTTCTTTCGAAGTCCCGAAGACCTACCGCGCGCGGGTCAAGAAAGGGCCGATCCCCGACCGTGCCCTGCGGCAGCTGCGCGAAGGAGTGAGGCTCGACGACGGCCTCACGTCGCCGGCCCGCGCGCGCCGCGTGGCTCCGGACGAAATCGAGCTGACGATCCACGAGGGCCGCAAGCGACAAGTACGGCGAATGTTCGAGGAAGTCGGGTTTCCGGTCGCGTCACTGCAACGCGTGGCTTTCGGGTCGCTGGCGCTGGGTGCCCTTCCAGCGGGATCGCACCGCCGGCTCAACCGCGCGGAAGTCGCGGCGCTCACCGAGACGGCCAAGGCACGCAAGCCGGCAGCCAAGCGCGCGCGGCCGTCCGGCGCCCGCCACTGATTGAATCCCGGCGATGCGCCTTTATGCTCTTCGCGGCGCCGTCACCGTGACGGTCAACGAGGCCGACGCGATCCTGGAAGCCAGTGAGGAACTGATGCGCGAGCTCTTGCAGCGCAACCAGCTCGCAGCGGAAGACCTCGTTTCCTGCATCTTCACCCTGACGGAAGACCTTGACGCCGAGTTTCCCGCCGTTGCGGCCAGGCGCATCGGGTTGACCTCGGTTCCGCTGCTCTGCGCACGGGAAATCCCCGTGCCCGGCGCGATGCCGAAGGTCATCCGCGTGCTGCTCCATGCCTACGCTCCCAACGGCACGGAGCCGCAGCACGTCTACTTGCGCGATGCCCAGGGTCTGCGCCTCGACCTCTCGGGCGCGCAGTAGCCTTCGCTTCGGTCATTTCAGACCACTTTTGCCATGGCCCTTGAGTTCAGTGAGCGCATCCGCCGCATCCCGGTCTATCCGGCGGCTTCGGGCTACTCCCTCGGCGAGGAAGTGGCGATGCTCGCTTCCAACGAATCGCCGTACCAGCCACTGCCCGAGGTGATCGAAGCCGCTTCGCGTGCGCTGACCGGCGTCAACCGCTATCCGGACCCGACCAACAGCGCTCTGCGGCGCGCGTTGTCGGACCGCTACGACGTTCCCGCGAGCCGCATAGCGGTCGGAAACGGCTCTTGCGACATCCTGCTCGCGGCGGGCGAAGCGCTGCTTGAGCCGGGCTCGGAGATCGTCTACGCGTGGCCGAGCTTCTCGGTGTATCCGCATCTCGCGGCGGCTTCCGGAGCACGCGCCATCGAGGTCCCGCTCGACGGTGAGCATCGTCACGATCTCGACGCGATGCTGGCCGAAATCAACGTCGCCACCCGGTTGGTCATCGTCTGCAACCCGAACAACCCGACTTCCACGGCGCTCGCGCTCGACGAGATCGCCGCTTTCCTCGATGCTGTGCCGCGTCACGTGTGCGTGATGCTCGACGAGGCTTACTGCGAGTTCAGCCTGTTGGAAGATCCCGATGCCTCGCTGAAGCTGCTCGACCGCCACGCCAACCTCATCCTCCTGCGGACTTTCTCGAAGATCCACGGCTTGTGCGGGTTGCGCGTGGGCTACGGCTTGTGCGGATCTGAAGACCTGCGCGTCGCCCTCGACCAGGTGCGCCAGCCGTTCTTTTGCAACGCCGCCGCGCAGGCCGCTGCCGTCGAGGCGCTCAGGCACTCCGACGAGGTGACGCGGCGCGTCGAGCTCAATCTCGCCGAGCGGACGACCGTGGAATACGAACTGCGCGAGTTGGGATTGCAACCGGCCGAATCCCAATCGAACTTCGTCTGGTTCGACCTGCCCGACAGCGTCGATGATCGGCAAGTGGTTTCAGACCTTGCCGCCCGCGGAGTGCTGGTGCGGAGCGGGACGGCTTTGGGCCGCGAAGGCGCTTTGCGCGTAACCATCGGGACCGAGCGCGACAACGAGCGCTTCCTCGCGGAGCTACGCGCGTTGTTGCAGGGTTGAGTCGGGCGCCGCGACGGGTGCTACAAATAACCGCCAGCGTCATGGCTTTTTGCCGTCCTCGTCAACGCACCGCTGACACCGTCTTCGCCGGTGCCCGTGTCGCTGGCCGCCGTTACGCGTTCTCCTACCGCGCCTGGCGATTTAGCTAGGCGCTCGGCTGGCGCTTCGCTGAAGCGCCGGAGCACAACGGCCCCGTGCCGAGCGCCGCATCCCCGCGCCCGAACGCTTGCTGAAGACCTTTGAAGTAGGAGACCGAAGATGATGATCGTCATGAAGGCGACGGCCACCGAGGACGAGATCCAGGCCGTCATAGACCGAATCGAGTCGTGCGGAGCGCACGCCCACCCCTCGAGGGGCGAGGAAGTCACCGTGATCGGCGCCGTCGGCGACCGCGAGCATGTGGCCCGCCTCGGCTTGGAAGGCTCTCCGGGCGTCGAGCAGGTCGTACCGATTCTCAAGCCGTACAAGCTCGCTTCGTCGCAGTTCCGTAGCAACGAGCGGTCGGTCTTCGAGATCGGCGGCCGTCGCGTAGGCGGCGAGAACTTCGCGATGATCGCCGGCGTCTGCACGGTCGAGACTCGTGAGCAGACACTCGACACCGCCCGCATCGTCAGGGACGCCGGAGCGACGATGTTCCGCGGCGGCGCGTACAAGCCCCGTACCTCGCCGTACGCCTTCCAAGGGCTCGGCGAGGAGGGTCTAGAGCTGCTCAAGGAAGCCAAGGAAGAGACCGGCCTTCCGATCGTCACCGAGTGCATGGACGCGCGTGACCTCGAGCCCGTGCTCGAAGTCGCCGACATCATCCAGATCGGCGCGCGCAACATGCAGAACTACTCGCTGCTGTCGGAAGTCGGCCGCGCGGGCTGCCCTGTGATGATCAAGCGCGGGCTTTCTTCGACGCTGGAAGAGCTGCTGATGGCGTCGGAATACGTGCTCAAAGAAGGCAACCCGCACGTGCTGCTGTGCGAGCGGGGCATTCGCACGTTCGAGAAGGCCTACCGCTTCACGCTGGACTTGACCGCCGTGCCGGTCCTCCAGGAGATGTCGCACCTGCCGGTGATCATCGATCCCAGTCACGCCGCAGGGCGGCGTGACCTCGTGACTCCGCTGTCCTTGGCGGCTGCGGCTGTGGGCGCCGACGGGATCATGGTGGAGATCCACCCGCATCCCGAGGAAGCGGTCTGCGACGGCCCGCAGGCGCTGTACTCAGACACGTTCCCGGACTACCTCGAGCAAGTGGAGCGTGCGGCCGCAGTCGCGGGCAAGGTGCTTTCGAGCATTCCCGCGTGAGAATCGCGCTCATCGGCGTCGGCTTGATCGGCGGCTCGATCGGCTTGGCGGCCCGCGAGCGCGTGCAAGCCGAAGTACGCGGCTTCGATCCCGATCCGGATGCCGTCGCTCAGGGCTTTGAGCGCGGCGCCCTCGACCATGCCTGCGGCTCTGTCCGCGAGGCGCTCGAGGGCGCCGACGCCGCGTTCGTGGCGGCGCCCGTCGCCGCGCTTGCGGGGGCGCTTTCAGAGGCGCTCGCCGCTGCGCCCGAGGATTGCGTCGTCTGCGACGTCGGATCGACGAAGCGCGCGGTCATGGCCGCGGTCTGCGATCCGCGTTTTATCGGCGGGCACCCGCTGGCCGGAGCGCACACCGCGGGAGTCGCCCACGCCCGGAGCGATCTGTTCGACGGAGCGCCGTGGTTTCTCACGCCATCCTCCATCACGGACGGGATGCTCTACGAGCGATTGCATCGCTTGCTGGTAGATCTCGGTGCGCGACCTTTTGCGGTCGACGCGGACACGCACGACCGGGTGATGGCTGGTATCTCGCATCTGCCACATGTGCTCGCCAACGTGATGATCGCCCAAGCCGCTTCCGTCGTCGAGGAATACGGCGAGCGTCTCCCTCATGCCGGTCCGAGCCTGCGCGACGCCACTCGCGTGGCGGGCGCCAACACGGCGATGTGGCGAGACATCTATCTGGCGAACGCCGATGTGCTGGTCGAAGCGATCGACGACTGCATCGCTCGCCTCACCGACGTCCGTGACACCCTGGCTGCGCGCGATGGCGAGCGCGTGGCGCAGTGGAACGAGGCGGCGCGCGCGGATCGGCGCCGGCTGCTGGAGTCCGACGTGCCGGGCGGACCGTTGCACGAGTTGCGCGTCGCAGTGCTGAACCGGCCGGGCGTCGTCGCCGACGTCGCCTTGGCGCTCGGCCGCGCCGGCGTCAACATCACCGACATGGCGCTTCATCCCGCCCCCGACGGCCGCACGGGCGCGATCGGCCTGTGGGTGGCCGGCGATGACGCTGCCAGCGACGCCGAAGACGTCGTCGAGTCGCTGGGGCTTTCGGTGGTGCGGCCGTGAACCAGACCTTTTCGCCCTCCGGCCCTTTGCGCGGCAGCGCAGTCGCGCCGCCGGACAAGTCGATCTCCCACCGCGCCGCCCTGCTGTCGGCGATGAGCCGCCGTCCTGTCCACGTTTCCAACTACCTGCGCGGCGAAGACACCCTTTCCACGCTCGCGGCGGTCCAGGCCTTGGGCGCTCGGGTTCGTGGGGACGGCGATGACTACATCATCGAAGGGACCGGTCTGCGTGACTGCGCGCGGGCAGCCGAAATCGACGTCGGCAACGCGGGGACGCTGATGCGCCTTCTGCCCGGCTGGCTGGCGGGGCTGCCGGGCGGGCGCTGGACGCTCGACGGCGACGACTCGATCCGGCGGCGTCCCGTCAAGCGGATCGCTGAGCCGCTACGGGGCATGGGCGCCCGCATCGACGCCCGCGACGGGCGCTTGCCTCCTTTCACCGTTCAAGGCGCTCAGCTGCGCGGAATCGAGTACGAGCTTCCGGTCGCTTCTGCGCAAGTGAAGTCATGCGTGCTGCTCGCCGGCTTGCTGGCGGAGGGAACCACGACGGTGATCGAGCCGGTGCCCAGCCGTGACCACACCGAACGCATGCTCGTCGGCGCCGGCATAGAAGTGCAGCGCAGCGGATCGCGCATCTCCGTGGCCACCGCCGAGGACATCTTCCTGGAGTCGATCGCTGTTCCCGGCGACCCTTCTTCAGCAGCTTTCCACGTAGCCGCCGCGCTGCTCGTGCCGGGATCGAGCGTGACCGTCGCCAATATGGGAACGAATTGGACGCGCACCGGGTTCCTGCGCATCGCCGAGCGCATGGGTGCTTGCTTCGAAGGTGAGCTGGAGGAGCCGGGGGCGAGGCTGACCCCGAACGAGCCTGTTTGTGACCTGCGCGTCGATTTCGGTGAGTTGCGCGGAACCGTCGTCGAGCCCGGCGAAGTCCCGCTGGCGATCGACGAGCTGCCCCTGGTTGCGCTGCTGGGCTGCTTCGCCGAAGGCGAGACGCTGGTGCGCGGCGCGCAGGAGCTGCGCGTGAAGGAATCCGACCGCATCGCCACCGTCGTGGAAGGGCTGACCGCTCTGGGCGGCGACATCGAGGCCACCGAAGACGGCTTTGTCGTCCGGGGGACGGGTGGGCTGCGTGGCGGCCGGCTGGTCGCGCACGGCGATCACCGGTTGGCGATGCTCGGCGCGGTGGCCGGCTTGGCGAGCCGCGAAGGCGTAGAAGTCGTCGGCATGGAAGCGGCTGCCGTCTCCTACCCGCGCTTCAGCGCCGACCTGGCTCAAATGCTAGTCAACTAGCCTAAGTCCCATGGTCATCGCCATCGACGGCCCCGCGGGAGCCGGCAAGTCCACCGTCGCTCGTGCGGTCGCCCAACGCCTGGGCTTCCATTTTCTCGACACCGGCGCCATGTATCGATGCGTCGCTTTGGCGGCGACCGAAAGCGGACTCCCCGCGGCGGAAATCGCTCGCGACGCGCGCATCGCGCTGAGCGGCCGGGTGCTGCTTGACGGTCGAGACGTCACCGAGGCGATCCGCACGCCGGAAGTCTCCGCCGCGGCATCAGAGGTTTCCACCGATCAGCAAGTGCGCGATGCACTTGTTGCACAACAGCAGCGCCTGTTGTCGGACGGCAACTGGGTGGCGGAGGGCCGCGACATCGCCACGGTGGTCGTACCCGACGCCGCGGTCAAGGTCTTTCTCACCGCTGACCCGCAGGAGCGTGCGCGCCGGCGCGCGGTCGAGCTCGACGCCGACGTGGACACCGTCCTCTACGAGCTCAAGCGCCGCGACGAGCAGGATGAGGCTCGCCAGCATTCTCCCTTGGTGAGGGCGTCTGACGCAGTAGAGCTCGATACGACCCGCTTGAGCAGCGACGAGGTCGTCGACCACATAGTCGCCCTCGCCGCTTCCGCGGGAGTCGCCCGATGAAGATCGCAGTCGTCGGCTACCCGAACGTCGGCAAGTCCTCGCTCGTCAACCGGCTGACACAGACTCGCGAAGCTGTCGTGCACGAGCGCCCGGGGGTGACCCGGGATCGCAAGGAGCTCGAAACGGAGTGGAACGGTCGCCGCCTCACTCTGATCGACACCGGCGGAGTCGACCTCGAAGACGTCGATCCGCTTGCGGTCTCGATTCAAGATCAGGTTCGCGCAGCACTTGCCGACGCTCAAGCAGCGCTGTTCGTCGTCGACGCGCGCGGTGGGCTACGGCCCGGTGACGAAGAGATCGCCGACATCCTGCGGCGCGGCAACGTTCCCGTCGTCGTGGCGGCCAACAAGATCGACTCGCCGCAGGACCTCGTGCTGGCCCACGATTTCCATGGTCTCGGCTTCGGCGATCCACTGCCCGTGTCCGCGGCGCAGGGCCTCGGCACGGGTGACTTGCTCGATCGGCTGGTCGAGCTTGCTCCCGACGACGAAGAAGAAGCGCAAGACGACTCCGACGTGGTCCGCCTTGCGGTCATAGGCCGTCCAAACGTCGGCAAATCTTCGCTGGTGAACGCCTTTCTCGGCCGCGAGCGGATGATCGTCTCCGACGTCGCCGGAACCACCCGGGACGCCGTCGACACGCCGATCGAAGTCGAAGGCCGCCGCATGCTGCTGGTCGACACCGCGGGCATCCGGCGCGCGGCGAAAGTGCGGGAGTCCGTCGAGTACTACACGGTCCTGCGGTCACAGCGAGCCGCCGAGCGCGCCGACGTCGCCTTGGTCGTGTGCGACGCGACGGACGGGGTGACTTCCCAAGACCTGCGCATCGCTGAACTGGCGATGAAGTCCGGTTGTGCCACGGCGCTGGTGCTCAACAAATGGGATCTCACCGATCCCGAGCAAGCGGATCTCGACCACGAGCGAGCGCGCGTCGCCCAGAAGCTGCGGTTGCGCCCCCGCGTCCTGACCGCTTCGGCCCTGACCGGACGCCACATCCAGCGGCTGTTGATCGAAGCTCTATCCCTGGCCGACCGTTCGGCGCACCGCATTGCGACGCCGGAGCTCAACCGCTTCCTGTCTGAACTGGTCGCTGCGCGCCAGCCGCCCGCCAAGCAGGGAAAGCGCCTGCGGTTGCTGTACATGTCCCAGTTCGAGGTCCGGCCGCCGCGCTTTGCCATCCAAGTGAACTCACGCGCCCGGTTGACGCGTGACTACGCCTACTACGTGGAAAACCGGCTGCGTGAGCGTTACGGGATGGAAGGCGTGCCGTTGATCATCGACTTCCCCGAGCGCAAAGGCAAGCCGGCCGAGGGCCGCAACGAGTCAGCGGAAAGCAAGGCGAAGGCTCCGCGACAGCGCGGTCGGCGCGAGTCACGCTGACGGCCGTCGGATCAGGGCCCGCCGGCTGGGCCGCCGGCATTTTGAGTGGCAGCCGTACACGGTGGATCCACGAGGACGCATGAAGCCGCGGAAAACCTTGTGCACAGATGCGTGGCAAGCAAACCGCCCAAAGCCGGTAGGCTTTTACGTCAAACACCTCCTCTTGCTGGGAGCGCGGGCTCAAATCTTCGGAAAAGACGCCCGCGGGCGGTGCCTTTGCGAGCACCTCCGCGCCAGCGGTACCGCACCCCGCGGAAGGAGACCACATGACCTGCGGAGGCGCCCTTCAATGAGTACGTTCAGCGACAACGAGTATCTCTTCACGTCGGAATCCGTCACCGAAGGACATCCCGACAAGATCGCCGACCAGATTTCCGACGGCATCCTGGACGCGGTCATGCGCGACGATCCCGACGGCCGCGTCGCCTGCGAAACGCTGGTCAACACGGGCCTTGTCGTGATCTCCGGTGAGATCTCCACGTCGACTTACGTGGACATCCCCATGATCGCGCGTGAGACGATCCGCAAGATCGGCTACACGGATGCCGACCTTGGCTTTTCCGCGGACTCGTGCGCGGTCATCAACGCGATCGACAAGCAGTCGGCCGACATCGCCCAGGGCGTCGACCACGCGCTCGAGACGCGCACGGACCCTGCTGACGAGGACGACCTCGACATCGCCGGCGCCGGCGACCAGGGAATGATGTTCGGCTACGCCACGCGCGAGACCGACGAGCTCATGCCGCTGCCGATCTCCCTCGCGCACCGCCTGGCCAAGCGTCTCGCCGACGTGCGCAAGGCAGAAGTCGTCCCATATCTGCGCCCGGACGGAAAGACACAGGTCTCGGTGCGCTACCGCGACGGCCGCCCGGTCGAGATCGAGAAGCTGCTGATCTCCACCCAGCACCGCGAAGGGGCCGAATCCCTCATTCCCGAGGACCTTTGGGAGCACGTCGTCGAGCCGATTCTGCCGAAGGATCTCTACGACGCCAAGAAGCTGCGCAAGAACTTCCTGGTCAATCCGACCGGCCGCTTCGTCATCGGCGGTCCCGTCGGCGACGCGGGCTTGACCGGCCGCAAGATCATCGTCGACACCTACGGCGGCATGGCGCGTCACGGGGGTGGTGCCTTCTCCGGCAAGGACCCGTCGAAGGTCGACCGCTCGGCCGCCTACGCGGCGCGGTACGTCGCCAAGAACGTGGTCGCCGCCGGCCTCGCCGACCGCTGTGAGGTGCAGGTCGCCTACGCCATCGGCGTCGCGCACCCGGTGTCGGTGATGGTGGAGACCTTCGGCACCGAGAAGGTCGGCCGCGGGCTGATCCACGAGCTCGTCGACCGCCACTTCGATCTACGCCCCGGCGCCTTCCGCGCGGCGCTGAACTTGCACCGCCCGATCTATCAGAAGACCGCCGCTTACGGGCACTTCGGCCGCGAGGACCGCGACTTCACGTGGGAGAAGACCGACAAGGCGGAGGCGCTGCGGGTCGACGCCGGCCTCGGTGCCGCACACGCTTCCGCGGTCTCCTGACCGGTTAGCGGGTGTAAGGCCCGACCGCTTTGTCCCGTGGGTCGCACAGCGGCCCACGGGACGGCATCTGCGAGCGCCTACCCTCTTGACCGGATCATGACCGGCATCGATCCCGACCGCCTCACCGACACGCTGCGCGTGCTGGCCGAAGTCGAGCAGCTTCCCCCCGAACACCCTGACGCCGTGGCAATACGGCGCGCGACCGGGTCGTTGTTCAAGACCGTCAAGCAGCAACGTCGCGCCGAGCGGCGCGCGGCTGTCCTGGCCAACGATCAGGCCGTGACGGCGGCCACGGCGACCGCTGCACCAGGGCGGATCGACGATGAGACGCACGGCTTGACGCTCGTTCCCGGCGCCAGCGGCGACCGTGCGGGAACGCTCCTGCGTGCTCGGGCTTGTTACATCTGCAAGCGGCGTTACCGCGAAGTAGACGCCTTCTACCACCAGCTTTGTCCTGACTGTGCGGCGTCCAACCATGCGCGCCGCGACGCGCGCACCGACTTGACCGGCCGCCGCGCGCTGTTGACTGGTGGGCGCGCGAAGATCGGCATGTACATCGCGTTGCGACTGTTGCGCGACGGCGCGCACACAACGATCACCACTCGCTTCCCGCGCGACGCGGTGCGGCGCTTCAGCGCGATGCAAGACAGCGCGGACTGGATCGACCGCCTGCGCATCGTCGGGATCGATTTGCGCAACCCCGGCAACGTCATCGCCCTCGCCGACGAGGTCGCCGCTCAAGGCCCGCTCGACATCCTGATCAACAACGCCGCTCAGACAGTGCGCCGCTCGCCTGCCGCATATGCGCACTTGGCTGCGGCGGAGAAGGTGCCGTTGCCGAGCGGCCCGTTACCCGAGTTCATGACCATCGGGCGGGGCATTCAGCGCAACCCGACCGCACTCGCCGGCGGCACATGGTCCACGTCGCCGCACGCGCTTGCCGCCCTTGCGCTGACTGCCGGCTCGGCGTCGCCCGATCGGATTTCGAGCGGCTCGGCGATTGACGCCGGCGGCCTGATTCCCGATCTACAACCCCACAACAGCTGGAGCCAGGTGGTCGATGAGATCGACGCAATCGAGCTGCTAGAAGTGCAGCTCTGTAACGAAACGGCGCCGTTTATCCTGATCAGCCGGCTGCGCTCGGCCCTTGCAAGCTCGCGCGCCCGGCGCACCTACGTGGTCAACGTCTCCGCCATGGAAGGCCAGTTCAGCCGGGGCTACAAGGGTCCCGGCCATCCGCATACGAACATGGCGAAAGCCGCGGTTAACATGCTGACCCGGACCAGTGCCAAGGAAATGCTGTCCGACGGTATTCTTATGACCAGCGTCGACACCGGCTGGATCACCGACGAGCGGCCCCATCCGACGAAAATGCGGCTCGCCGACGCGGGCTTTCACGCGCCGCTCGATCTCGTCGACGGGGCGGCACGGGTCTACGACCCGATCGTGCGCGGGGAGGCCGGGGAAGACCTCTACGGCGTCTTCCTGAAGGACTACAAGGTCTCGCCGTGGTGAAGTGAAAACGAGGCCGGGTCATTCTCGCCCCACGGCTGTGTCGGCAAGGACATCGCAGTACTCGCGAGGCGTTACGTTGGCGCGGTGCCCAAATCACCGCTGTCGCTGATCGAATTCCCCGCCGACGAGCCCCAGCGCGCTCTGCGCTTTTGGTCTGGATTACTGCAAGCGGACTTGGAACCGCGTCGCGATGGCGAAGGGGAGGGTTGGCAGACACACTCGCAGTCGCCTGCCGTCGGCGTCCACGCGCGCGGACGCGGTCCTGGGGACTCGTTCTCGCTGCCCTACTTCCAGGTGAGTGACATGGCGGAAGCCTTAAGCCGCGTCGAGGAGCTGGGGGGCAGCGTGGTCCACCCCGGAGACAACTGGGCGATTTGCAAGGACTCCGAGGGAAGCCCGTTCGGACTCGCGCGGGCGTAGCGCTGAGGCTACGGTCCCGCCATGGCTCGCCGTAAAGACGTCCGCCGCTTCGGGCGCGGCCCGTATGTCGTCGGATTGCGTCGAGATCTGGGGAGGTGGGGCGGAGGCTTTCCGTTCGATCTCCCGGTCATGGCCGGAATCGACGACGTGCGGCTTGATGCGCCGATCACCTTGTTGGCCGGCGACAACGGCACCGGTAAGTCGACGCTCGTCGAGGCGATCGCCGAGGCGATGGGATTCGCGACCCAAGGCGGTGAGCTCGAACGATCCGGCGAATTGCCGGCGGTGCCACGCGCGGTCTGGAACGGAGCGTTGGAGCCGGTCCTGTCTTCGACCAAGCCGCGAACCGGCTACTTCCTGCGCGCGGAGAGCTTCTTCAACGTCGCCGGCTTGGTCGACAGTGGCGGGATCTTCGCGCCGGACATTTCCCTCTACGGGAACATCCCGCTGCACCAGCAATCTCACGGTCAGTCGTTTCTGGCCTTGGCGGCGAATCGGTTCGGTGCCGAGAGCTTCTACGTCCTCGACGAGCCCGAAGCGGCACTGTCCGTCAGTGGTGCGCTCGCCCTGCTGGCCATCATGGTCCGCGCGGCACGCGCCGGCTCGCAGTTCATCGTGGCCACACACTCGCCGGTCCTTCTGGCGTGTCCTCAGGCGCGGATCTACGAGCTTGACGAGGACTGCATCAGCGCTTGCGAGTACGACGACCTGGAGTCCGTGCGCCTGACCCGCGGCTTTCTCGAAGCCCCCGACCGGTACATCCGGGCTGCGCTGCCTGACCTTGATGGTGACTGAAGCGGCAGACCGCACGCTCAGCCGTTTGAGATTTCGTCCGGTGGACGGCTGGCTGCGAGTAGACCCGCAAGCGCTGCGCAGCCAGCGCGGACCTCCAGGCCTGGGTCGAATGCGGCGTCGCGTACGCGCGCTCGCTTCCCGCGAAGCCCTGAGAAGCCACGTCTAGTCAGATTCCGCGCAGGACGTCCACCGCGAGACGCACCACCAGAACTGCCACCACGACGAGAAAAACGAGCCGCACGAACCGGCTACCTCTCGTTATGGCGGCAGCGGCGCCGAGGTGCCCGCCGAGCATGTGGCACATGGCCATCGCCAGGCCCAGCCCGTAAAGCGGGGATCCCTGAGAAACGAAGATCGCCAGGGCTCCGAGATTGGTGGCCAGGTTGGCGATCTTGGCCTTCGCCCAAGCTTGAACGGAGGAATAGCCCATCAGCGTCACGAGGGCAAAGACCAGGAATGAGCCGGTCCCAGGGCCGAATATGCCGTCGTAGAACCCGATGGTGACCGCGGCACCAATAGCGGCAGCGACGTGCGCCCACCGGTGAAGCGCAGGTCCTGTACGTCTCCGAGAGCCGGCCGGCGGAATGTGTAGGTGCCGACGAGGATCAGCAGCACCAACACCAGAGGTCGGAAAAGTGCTTCGGTCAGAAGCGATGCGCACGCCGCTCCCGCCGCTGAGCCCAGCGCCGCCGATCCCGCCATCGGCAAGGCCGTGCGCATGTCCGGCCGCACTTCTCGGAGATACATGCGAGCCGCGACGGCGGTCCCGAAAACGCTCGACAGCTTGTTGGTCGCGAGCACTTGGGCCGGAGTGGCGCTTGGCAAGAGCAACAGGAGCGCCGGGATTTGGATCAGCCCGCCGCCTCCGACTACCGCGTCCACCCACCCCGCCAGGAGCGCCGCCGCGCAAAGCAGGAGGACGACTTCGAGGTCCGGCATCTTCCGGAGCCTATGACGGCGCCGTCGATCTCCGGGTACCGTCGTCGGAGTGCACCCCATCAACGCCGACAGCGTCCCGCAGACTCTCGAGGACGACCTCGTGATCCACGGGGACAACCTCGCCGTCCTGCCGCTGCTGCCCGACGCCGGCTTTGATCTCGTCTACATCGATCCGCCTTTCAACACCGGCAGCACGCAGAAACTCACGTCACTTCAAACGCGCAGCGATGAAGCAGGCGCACGCGTCGGGTTCGGCGGGCGTCGCTACAGCACAGAAGTGGTGTCCGAGCTCGCCTACGCCGACTCAAATCACGGCGATTACATGGCCTTCTTGGCGCCTCGCCTCGAGCAGGCTCGGCGCGTACTCGCTGACCACGGCACGCTTTACGTGCACCTCGACTACCGCGAAGCGCACTACTGCAAGATCCTGCTCGACGACCTCTTCGGCCGGAATTGCTTTCTCAACGAGATCGTCTGGGCCTACGACTACGGTGCGCGCACGCGGCGTCGCTGGCCGGCCAAGCACGACACCATCCTGGTCTACGTGAAGGACCCCGACCACTACCACTTCGATTCGAGCGCCGTGGAGCGGGAGCCGTACATGGCTCCGGGCCTCGTCGGACCGGAAAAGGCCGCGCGCGGGAAGCTGCCGACCGATTGCTGGTGGCACACCATCGTGCCGACCTCCGGAGCCGAGCGCACGGGATACCCGACGCAAAAACCTGAAGGCATCCTCCGGCGCGTCGTCTCGGCCTCGTCGCGCCCGGGCGGCTGGTGTCTGGACTTCTTTGCCGGCTCGGGCACGCTCGGCTCGGCTTGTCGCGCACTCGGCCGGCGGTTCGTGCTCGTCGACAGCAATCCCGACGCGATCGAAGTGATGCGCCAGCGGCTCGCGAGCCCGCTTCCGGCCGCGTCGTGATCGCGCGCATTCAGCCGCTCACCACGACGCGCAAGGTCTCGGGGCCCTTCGACTACGCGATCGGCGACGAACCGGTGGCCGTCGGCAGCATCGTCTCCATTCCTTTCGGGCGTCAGCGCCTCAGCGGCGTGGTCGTCGAACTGGCTTTTTCGACAGACGTGCCGGCGGAGAAGCTGATGAAAATCGGCTCCGTACGGCCGGAGACGATTCCCGGCGAGCTGGTCGAGTTGGCGCTGTGGATGGCCGGCGAATACTGCTCGACCTCCGCGCGCGCCTTGTCGCTGGTGCTGCCGCCACCCGGCAAACCGCGAACAGTCCTGTGGGCGCGGCGAGTCGAACCCGCCGCCGACGCTCCGCCCCCCAGAATGACCGAGCGCCAGCGGGAGCTGCTGAAGCGGCTCCCTGGCCCTGCCGGACCGGATTTGCCGGCGCTGCGCCGATTGGAGTCCCGGGGCTTGGTGGAATTGGTGTCGCGCGAGCAGCGACGCAGCGCCCCCGCTCCACCCGGGACAGCAAGGAGCCGGATCGACCCGACCCACGCGCAAGACAAGGCCGTGGCAGGGCTGATCAGCGGCACAGAGCGCGAATGGCTGCTGCACGGCGTGACGGGCTCAGGGAAGACCGAGGTCTATCTACGCGCTGCTGCCGCTGCCCTCGCGCGCGGCCGTGGCGTGATGGTGCTGGTCCCTGAAATCGCGCTGACGCCGCAAACCGTCTCGCGCTTCCAGGCTCGCTTCGGCGACACGGTGGCACTACTTCATTCCGGATTGTCTGAAGGCGAGCGCTACGACGAGTGGCGACGACTGCGATCGGGGGAGGCCCGGGTGGTGGTCGGCCCCCGCTCGGCGGTGTTCGCGCCCGTCGCCGATCTGGGGCTCGTGGTCATCGACGAGGAACACGACTCTTCTTTCAAGCACGAGGGTGACCCTCGTTATGACGCGCGCCTGGTGGCCTCCCGCCGTGCGGAGTTCACTGGAGCCACGGTCGTCGTCGGGTCGGCGACTCCGCGCCCGGAGAGCTGGCATGCGCTGCCGCGAATCGTGCTCCCCGACCGTGTCGACGGACAGCCACTGCCCACGGTCAAGGTGCTCGACATGCGCGCCGCCCGGCACCAGCTGCATCCCGAAACCCGACAGGCGCTGTCGGAGTCGCGCAAATCGATCCTGTTGCTCAATCGTCGCGGCTGGTCGAACTTCTTGTCGTGCCGATCGTGCGGACACGCCTGGGAGTGCCCGAACTGCGACGTTGCGCTGGTCTTGCACCGCCAGGCCAACTTGATCTCTTGTCATCATTGCGGTCACCGGGAGCCGGTGCCGCGGCGCTGTGAGCAGTGTGGATCGCTGACGGTCGGCCGCCACGGCGCGGGAACCGAGCGGCTCGAAGCTGAGCTGTCGGAAACGCTCGACGTGCCCGTCTTTCGCCTAGATGCAGACACTGCCGCCGCCAAGGACGCCGTCACGGATGTGCTTGGCGCGTTCGCGGCGGCGCACGCCGGTGTTTTGCTCGGAACCCAGATCGTCGCCAAAGGACATGACTTCCCGGACGTGTCCCTGGGCGTCGTCCTCGATGCGGACTCGACGCTGCGCTTTCCAGACTTCCGGGCCGAAGAGCGAACTTTCGCGCTGATCACGCAGCTCGCGGGCCGGGCGGGTCGGGGGCGCGCGGGCGGACGAGTGCTCGTGCAGACCAGTTCGCCGGACGCGAGCTCGATAGCTTTCGCGGCTCGCCACGACGCGCGCGGATTCCTCGCCGAGGAGCTCGAGCGCCGCCGCGCGCTGCGCTATCCGCCCTTCAGCGACTTGATTCGCATCGTGTGCTCGGCGCCGGACGCTCGCGCTGTGCGTGCTGCGGCTGCCGACGTCGCCGAACGCCTGCGGGTGGCAGACGCGGATCTCCTCGGCCCGGCGCCGTTGTTCCGCTTGCGTAGCCGCGAGCGGATGCAGCTAGTGCTCAAAGCCCGTCGCCGCGCAGAAGCCGTTGCGTGCGTAGGAAGCGCAGTCGAGGCGGCGGCGCGCGATCGCGCCCATTCCATGGTGTCGTTTTCCGTCGACGTGGACCCGCAATGAGCAGCAACCCGAACCTACTCGGCCGCCTCGTTAACCGGCTGGTGCCCTCTAGAATCGCCTCCCGCATGGCATCAGAAGATCCGATCCCCGTCGAGGAAGTCGCTGAACGGGAGCAAAAGGGCGAAAACGGCCGCCGGCTCGACCCTGAGACACGAGCGCGCCGCGATGATGCGCTAGCTCACATCTTGAAGATCGGCGACCCGATCCTGCGCAGCCGCGCTTTGCCGGTGGAGCACTTCGACGCGCAGCTCCAGCTGGAAGTCCAGCGGATGGAACGGATCATGGATGACGCTTTGGGCATCGGCCTCGCCGCCACTCAAGTGGGGGTGCTCAGCCGGCTGCTCGTCTACCGCGTCGAAGAAGACGGCCCGCTCGGCGTCCTTGCCAACCCTGTCATCGAGTGGTCCAGTCCCGAGACCGACGTAGGCGAAGAGGGCTGCCTTTCCATTCCCGGCGTTCTCGTCGATGTGGAGCGGCCGGCCGCCATCCGTGTCCGCGGGCAAGACCAGTACGGCAACTCCATCTCACTGGAAGTCTCAGAGCTGGAGGCGCGCGTGATCCAGCACGAGATCGACCACCTCGACGGCGTGTTGATCCTCGACCGTACTTCGCGCGAGCAGCGTAAGCAGGCGATGAAAGTGCTGCGCGAAGCCGACGCCGCCGCTCGCCGCCCGGACTGACGGCTCCGCGCGCGATGCGCACCGTCTTTTTAGGCACTTCGGACTTCGCGGGGGAGGTGCTGCGAACGCTCGCACGCTCGGAGCATCGCCCGCAGCTCGTGGTCACCCGACCGGACCGGCCACGTGGCCGTGGCCGCCGCTTACAGCCTCCTCCGGTTGCCACCGTCGCCGCCGAGCTCGGGCTGCCGACCGTGCAGCCCGATGATCTGCACGCGCCCGAGTCGCTAGAAGTTATCGCCGGCGCCGAGCCGCAGGCGCTCTGCGTGTGCGCTTACGGGGTGCTCATTCGAGAGCCGCTCATGTCGCTGTACGAGCTCGTCAACGTGCACCCTTCGCTGCTGCCGCGCTGGCGCGGGGCGGCTCCGATCGAGCGCGCGATCATGGCCGGCGACGAGCGCACCGGGGTCTCGATCATGCGTCTGGTGGCCGAGCTCGACGCTGGGCCGGTCTGCTTGCAAGAGCAGGTGGCAATTTCCGGCGAGGACGACGCCGGCACGCTCGGCGAGCGGTTGCAAGATCTCGGCGGGCGCTTGCTGGTGCGGGCGCTGTCGGAGCGTCCGCCTTACCGTGAGCAGCCATCTGACGGCGTGACCTACGCGGAGAAGGTCGAGGCGCGCGACCGACTGCTCGATGCCGGAAACAGCGCCGAAGCCGAGGCCCACCGGGTTCGCGCGCTGCGCCCGCACATCGGCGCGCGGCTCCGGCTGCCCGACGAGTCGTTTCTAGGCGTCCACGAAGCAGCGATCCACGAGACGCCCGTTCCGGCCGGCGAGGTCCGCGTCGGAGACGGGCTGATGCTCCTTGGCTGCGCCGATAGGGCCCTTGCCCTGCTGCGCATCCAACCGCCCGGTGGGAAGCCGATGCCGGTAGGTGACTGGCTGCGCGGTCACGCGGATGTCCAGTGGCTTGAAGGCCCGGTGCCTACGCAACCGTGACGCCGTCCGTCTCGCCCGCGCGTGCCTGCGCTTACGTCGTTGTGCGGCGTGTTTTTGAAGCTGGGGCCTGGGCGGACCGCGCCTTGCACGCCGAAGCACAGCGGCACAAGCTCGCGGGTCGCGAGCGGGCGCTGGCGATGCAGCTGGCTTACGGCACCGTCCAGCGGCAAAAGACGATCGACCATTTGATCGAGATGTTCGCGGGCCGGCGCGTCGACGAGCTTCAAGCGCCGGTGCTCGCCGGCTTGCGCCTTGGCCTGTTTCAACTCTGCTGGCTGGACAGGATCCCGGCTCACGCCGCGGTGGGGGAATCCGTGGAATTGGTCAAGGCGCAAGCCCCGCGGGCAGCCGGACTGGTCAACGCGGTGCTGCGCCGAGCGGCCGGGCAAGGCCGCGAGCTGGTGTCCCAGCTTCCCGAAGCCACGCCCCAGCAAGCCGCTCTCCGTCACTCGCATCCCGAGTGGGTCGCACAGATGTGGTGGGACGCGCTCGGCCCGACCGACGCCCGCGCGTTGATGGCGGCTCACAATCACCCCGCGGAGGGATCCATCCGGGTCAACACGCTGCGCGCCACACGCGAGGAGCTCATTGCAGCTTTCGGGCCGACCGCCCGACCAGCTCCTGATCTGGCCGAGGGCATCATGCTCGACGGCCAGTTCGACGTGTTCTCGCGGCCGGAATGGGAGTCGGGACTTCTGATGCCCCAGTCGCGCGCCGCCATGGCGGTTGCACGCATACTTGCGCCGCGCCCGGGGGAGCGGGTGCTCGACCTGTGCGCGGCGCCCGGCGGGAAAACCACGCACATCGCCGCGCTGATGGAGAACCGGGGCGAAGTGTTGGCGGTCGAGCGCCACCCAGGGCGAGCGCAGGCGCTGACACGCACGGTGCAGCGGATGGGAGCGGATTGCGTCACGGTCAACACGGGCGACGCCAGGGAACTGGGAGGGCTGGGGCAGTTTGATCGCGTCCTCGTCGATCCACCGTGCAGCGATCTCGGGACGCTGGCATCGCGGCCTGACGCGCGCTGGCGCAAGGATCTCGAAGACGTGGAGCGACTGTCGCGAATTCAAGCCGAGATCTTGCGAGCCGGAGCGGCTGCCCTAGCTCCTGGCGGCACGCTCGTCTATTCCACGTGCACGATTTCTCCCGACGAGAACGAGCTGCTGGTGGGCCGCTTCCTGACTGAACACGGGAACTTCGAGGCGGTCGAGCTGCGCTCTGACCTGCCGGTCTGGGAGCATCCCAGCGTGCCCGAATTCGCTCAGACGCTGCCGCATCGCGACGGGACCGAAGGCTTTTTCTACGCGCGCCTACGGCGGAGCGATGCGGCATGAGCGAGCAAAGCGAGTCTGCTCTCGGCGACGTCTGTCCGGCGTGCCATGAGCCGTGGTTGCGGTCCACGAATCTTCCTGGGCGCTACCGCTGCGCCAACTGCATGCAACGCTTCGAGCTGCGCTCGGTCTGCCCGAATTGCGGAGAGCATTCGACGATCGTGCGGATGTCGCGCACGGAGCTCTACGCCTGCAATCACTGCCGTGTGTCGATGTTGCAGCCGATCTGATGAGCGATCTACGCGGCATCGCTCCGTCGATCCTGGCGGCGGATTTCTCGCGTCTTGGCGCGCAGGTTCAGGAGGTCGTCGCCGCTGGGGCACGCGTCATCCACGTCGACGTGATGGACGGTCACTTCGTTCCGCCGATCACCATGGGGCCGTTGGTGGTCGACGCGCTCGCCGGGTTGGTCCACGAAGCCGGAGGCTTGCTCGACGTTCATCTGATGATCGAGCGCCCCGAGCGCCACATCGCCGACTTCGCCAAGGCGGGCGCCGATGTGATCTCCATTCACGCCGAAGCGACCCCGCATGTCCACTACGCGCTGTCGGCCATCCGCGAAGCCGGCTGTCGTGCGGGGTTGGCCATTAATCCCGCCACGCGGCCCGATGTGGCCGAAGACGTGGCGTCGATCGTCGACGTGCTGCTGTGCATGACAGTCAACCCGGGGTGGGGCGGACAGCCTTTCATTCCCGGCTCCGAGCGACGGGTGGCGGCCCTCAAAGCGCTTGGGGGTCCCGGAGTGGCGGTGGAAGTCGACGGCGGCATCGACGCTCGGACGATCGGAAGCTGCGCCACTGCCGGTGCCTCTCTCTTCGTCGCCGGATCCGCCGTCTTCGGGACGGATGAGCCGGCAGAAGCGGTCCGACGCCTGGCTCAGGCCGCTGCCGAAGCCGCATCCTGAAGCGTCGATCAGCTCGAAGCCACTGAGGCCGTGATCCGGCTGGTCAGCCCGACTTCTCGATGTGCCACAGGGCCAGCGCCAACAGCGCGGTAGTGGCGCAGTACCCGGCTTCTACGGCGAAGATGGTGTCGTCGACCGGTGACATGGCGAGCCAGCCGATGAACAAGACGCCGGCCCCCAGCCACGCCGCCGCCGCTGCCCGCGCTCGGCCACGAGCGAGTGCCGCTTGATTGAGCGTGCCCGCCGCCAGGTGAAATCCCATACCGGCACCTATCAGCATCAACCCGAGGCGGCCGTACTCAAGCGACTCGTCCTTGAGCGGAAACAGCAGCTCCATCACCCAGGGCCCGATCGCGGCCAGGCTCACCACCACGAGGGCGGCGAAGCCGGCCGTGGCGAGCAGCGTGACCCGCAGCGCATCGCGGAAGTTCTCCTCGCCGTCGGTTGCCGCCAGGCCCGTCAGGTGCGGCAGCAAAGTCGTTTGGATGGCTTGAAAGAGCTGGAGTGGCGCGCGCGTGATCAGGAGCACGTTGAAAGCAAAGCTCGCGAGCGCCTCATCGGAGGAACTGGCGTCGACGATCAACACCGGGGCGTTCAGCAGCGCCTGCTCGGCGGCCATGATCACCACCACGGCCCCGGCGAAGCTCCCGCCCTCGCGCAAGGTGATGGAGTCCTTGCGGTCCTCAGCCGCAACATCGGCGGCCGCGTCAACTGCGCCCGCGGCGCCCGAGGCGTCCGTGGAGTCGGGCAGGTCTAGCGCGGCTGCATCCGTCGAGCCCGCAGCCTGCGCTGAGGCCACGGCGAGCTCGTGGCGGCGCAGCGCCCAAGGCACGACGACGAGAGAAACCAGCGGGGCGGCGGCGATGCCGAGCGCCACGGCGGCTTGGCCTTGAGCGATACCTACGACGACCGCCAGAGCGAACAGGCAGCGGGAGCAGGCTTCGAGAAAGACCAAGCCGCCGTAGTGGCCGAACTTGCCGTTACCGGCCAGCCATCCGCGCGCGAAGTAAGACGCGGCGTAGGCCAGCGCTGCCACGACGAAGATCCAGAAAAGGCCGTCGGAGCCCCGGAACAGGCCATCACGAATTGGCTCGCGTGCCAACAGGGCAACCAGCAGGAAGAGCAGTCCGGCGCCCGCCTGGATCGTCAAAGCGGTTTTGACCGCCGAACCGCTGCCCGCGGCGCGGGCCTGGTCGCGCGAGATCGTCCGCGCAAGCAGCTGCTCCACCGGCCGGTAGATGATCGCGATGATGAGGAACAGGACGGCCCACAGGACGGTCACGTCCTCGTACTGGGGCCCGGTCAGGGCGTGCTTGGCCAGCGAGAAGTAAGCGAAAGTGACGAGCCCGGTGGTCGCGATCCCGATCGAGAGGATGCGAGCGCCGCGCCCGTACGAGCGCGTATCGCTCAAACGCGAACGAGCAGCATCGTCCAGGGGAACGGCGACCGCGTCGCCACAACTTCGCCGTAGCCGGACAAGAGGTTCACGAAGCCGCGCCTGGACCAGTGATTGAGGTGACCCGGCGTGTTGCCGAGCTCCTTCACGTAAGCCCCGCGCACCATGTTGAGCCCCCGCCACAGCGGCTCTCGCGGTACGGACACGAGCAGATGGCCTCCGCGGGCGACCCGTGCCATCTCCGAAAGCGTTTGGGCGGGGTTTGGCAGGTGTTCGAGCACTTCGATGGCGCTCGCCATCCCGAACTCGCCCTCAGCGAAGGGAAGGCTTTCCGCCTTCATGATCCGGTACTCGAGATTGCGCGCTTGGCGCTTGACCCACTCGTGCTGGATCGCCGGGTCCTCGAGGTCGATCCCGACGACCCGTCGGTCGCCCAGCCGCTGAGCCCACTTGTGCGTGAGCACACCCTCACCGCAGCCAACGTCGAGGATCGACGAAGGACACGCCTTGCCCCAGAGCTCGTCGAGCGTGCGCTCGAAGTTCTCCATCATCAGCCGGACGGCCGGGTTAGTGGATCCGTACTTGTCGTACGTGTTACCGGTGACCGTGCCTTCGGCGTCGCGCGTGATGGTTGTCAAGGAGTCTCCTGTTCAGCCCACTGCAACTGGCGCAAGAAGCGCGACAGCGGGACCCTCAAAGCTGAATCGGTTCGTGTTCCTCGGTACGGCCGCGTCCGCCGGCGCGCGCTCCGGTGGTCGGCGCACGTTCGCTCGACAGCTCGCCAGGCTCGTAATGCGATGGCGGCACTCCGAGCTCGAGCTCCACGCGCCGGACACGCTCGAATGTGCGCTGCAACATGGTGCGCTGGGCCGACAGCAGGTCTCCGATCACGCCCAAGGCGGCGAGCAACATCGCCGCGTTGAACAGCATGGCACCGAGGATCAGCGATTGGACGTGACCGCTGCCGTCGCCTTGCACGAAGAAGTAGAGAAAACGTGCCCACACCCCGAGAGCGAGCAGCCCGACCAGCGCAGCGGTCGACATGAACACGCGCAGCGGCTCGTACATCGCGTAGATGCGGAAGATCGACAGTCCGTTGCGCCGGACGTAGGACCACATTGACGGGAACAGCCGCGACTCGCGCAGCTTGTCGTTCGTCCTGACCGGGACGTGGTCGACGGCGACCAACAGCTTGCCGGCCTGGATGATCGTTTCAAGCGTGTAAGTGAACTTTGAAACGACCTGCAGGGCCATCGCCGCTTCTCGGTTGTAAGCCCGAAAACCCGAAGTCGTGTCGGGCACCGAAGTCGACGACGCCTGACGGACAACCCAGGACCCCGTCCGCTGCAGCGTCTTCTTCAACGGCGAGAAGTGCTCGATGGTCATCACCTGGCGGTCACCGACAACCATGTCGGCGTCGCCGGCGAGGATTGGCGCCAGGAGCTTGGGTATGTCGCGCGCGTCGTACTGGTTGTCGGCGTCGGTGTTAACGATCACGTCGGCACCGAGCTTCAAGGCCGCGTCCAAGCCTGCTTGAAAGGCGCTCGCCAACCCTTTGTTGTTGGTCAGGCGGACGATGTGCTCGACCCCGTGCGCGCGCGCGACTTCAACGGTGCGATCGGTGGAGCCGTCGTCTACGACAAGCCACTCGACCTCGTCAAAGCCGGGAACTTCTCGCGGGAGGTCGCGCAGCGTGACCGGCAGCGTCTGTTCCTCGTCGAGGCACGGAATCTGGATTATCAGCTTCATCGCCACCAGCGACAGTACCGTGCGCGCCAGCGGGTGTGTACCTGGCCAGAGGCCGAAAATCGATCCAGATCCCCGCGCAGATCCGTTGTCGAAATCTGATCCTCACGGGGTCGATCTGCCTTCGCTGGGTCTACAGAAAAAACCATGTGCACTTGCAATTTCAAGCGCGGCTGCCGCGTTTGATCATTATGGACCTCGGCTCGCTTGTCCTCGTCGCAGTGACCGGTTGGCTGGCGCTTTCAGCCGTCGGAGTCGTCATCTTGACCGCGCTCTACATCCGCGAAGCAGGCGCGAACACAAGATCTGGCCGTGAGCGCCCATATCGGGCATCCTCGGAGGCGCGGCCGAAGCAGGGACCTACCAGGTGGTCACGGAGGTCGCGCGCCGTGGCACCTCGGGGGGCGTCGCAACGAGCGCCGAAGTCCTAACCGCGGCGTGTCAATGCTTTCCCGGTCAACTAACCGTCGCGCTCTCGTATTCTGATGATCCCTTGGGAGTTCTCCTGCAGACCGACCAAGTCCACCTCGCACGAGCGATAGAGCTCGCCGAGCGTGGACGCGGCCACACCAGCCCTAACCCGGTGGTCGGCGCCGTCGTGGTGAAGGACGGACAAGTGCTTGGCGAGGGCTGGCACGAGCGGCTCGGTGGTCTGCACGCCGAGCGGGAAGCTCTCGCCGCGTGCGGGAACGCCGACACCCGCAATGCGACGATCTACGTGTCGCTGGAGCCTTGTTGCCACGAGGGCAGGACTCCCCCTTGCACGGATGCGATCCTGGAGGCCGGCATCGCTCGCGTCGTCGTTGCTTCGGATGACCCGACCGGAAAGGCATCGGGCCGTGGGCTCGGGATACTGCGGGATGAGGGCGTCGAGGTCACGGTGGCCGACGGTGAGTTCGCTGCCCGCGCCAGGCGCATCAACCAGCCGTTCCGAAAGCACGCCCGCACAGGCCGGCCGTGGGTGATGTTCAAAGCCGCGATGTCGATGGACGGAAAGGTTGCGACTCGCAGCGGTGATTCCAAGTGGATATCGGGCGAGGACTCAAGGACGCTGGTTCATCGGTGGCGCGGGCATTGCGACGCGGTAGTCGTGGGTATCGGGACGGCGCTCGCCGACGACCCCATGCTGACGGCTCGCTACGAGGGTGCACCGCGTCAGCCGCGGCGCGTGGTCTTCGATGCGGAAGGTCGGCTGCCGCTTTCTTCTGCGCTGGTGAAGACCTCTCGTGATTTCCCGCTCACCGTCGTCGTCTCGCGCGCCGCGCCGCGGACGGCCACTGACGCGCTCGAAGCGGCGGGCGCCGAGATCATCGTCGCTACTGGGGGCAACGAGCCGGCGCGCGTGAAGTCGGCGCTCGATCAGCTTGGTGGCGCGGACATCACCTCGATACTGCTCGAAGGGGGCCCGCGCCTGGCGGGGGCTTTCCTCGATGCCGGCGAAATCGACGAGATGCGGTTGTTCATGGCGCCTCTGGTCGTCGGTAGCGCCGCCGCTCGTGACCCGCTCGAAGGCACGGGCGCCGAGCAGATCGCGCAGGCCATGCGAGCCCTGTCTCTCGAGTGCACCCAAGTCGCCGGAGACGTTCTGCTCATCGCCCGCCTGCAAGAGTGGTGAAGAAATGAAATTGCACCGCCGAGACACGCCTCGCTGAAGTGTTCACGGGTCTCGTACAGGAGTTGGGCATGGTTCAAGCCGTAGACGGGAGCGCCGAGGGTGTTCGCGTGACGGTGAGGGCCGAGTGCGCCGCGGAGCTCCGAAGCGGCGATTCCGTCGCCGTCAACGGGGTCTGCCTTACGGCTACCGAAGTGCAAGCTGGTTCCTTTCGCGCCGAGGTCATGCATGAGACGCTGCGGCGGTCTTCGCTACAAAGCGTCGCGCCGGACTCCCGCGTGAATCTCGAGCTCGCTTTGCGCGCGCAGGATCGCCTCGGCGGCCACCTCATGCAGGGACACGTTGACGGCACCGCGCATGTGCGCGATGCGCGCCAAGAAGGCTTTGCGCGCGTGCTGACTATCGAGCCCGTCGATCCTGCGCTCCTACGCTACGTGGTTGAGAAGGGCTCGATTGCGGTCGACGGAGTGTCGCTGACCGTCGCGTCGGTTCAGGATTCGGGCTTCGACGTCTCGCTGATTCCCGAGACGCTGGAGCGCACGAACCTCGGCCAAGCGGCGCCGGGCACCCTGGTCAACCTGGAGGTGGATGTGCTGGCGAAATACGTGGAAAAGCTGATGGCCACGCGATGAGCTCCGATCAGCGCGTGTTCGCGTCGATCGAGGAAGCGATCGAAGAGATCCGCGCCGGGCGGATGGTCGTGGTTTGTGACGACGAGGACCGCGAGAACGAAGGCGATCTCACGATGGCCGCGCAGTTCGCCACTCCCGAGGCGATCAACTTCATGGCGCGCGAGGGCCGCGGATTGATCTGCCTAGCCTTGACCACGGAGCGCTGCGACGAGCTGGGTCTCGACTTGATGGCGGCCAAGAACGAATCGCCGTTCGAAACCGCTTTCACGGTGTCGGTCGAAGCTCGCGAAGGCGTTACGACGGGTATCTCGGCGGCCGATCGGGCGAGGACGATCCAAGTCGCGATCGACCCGAAGTCCGCGCCGCGCGATCTGGTGCAGCCCGGCCACGTCTTTCCACTGAAGGCCAAAAGCGGCGGCGTGCTCGAACGGACAGGCCAAACCGAAGCCGCGGTCGACTTGGCCCGGCTGGCTGGACTGAACCCGTCGGGCGTGATCTGCGAGATCATGAACGACGACGGCACGATGGCCCGGATCGACGATCTCGAGCCGTACTGCGCGCGGCACGAACTCAAGATGGTCACGGTCGCCGATCTGATCGCCTATCGTCGCCGTCACGACCGACTGGTCGAACGCGTCGTCTCCACGCGGCTGCCGACCGGCTTCGGCACTTTCACGGTGGTCGGCTACCGCTCGCTGGTGGACGACAAGCACCACGTAGCGATGGTCAAGGGCGATGTCGCCGGCAAACGCGATGTCCTCGTACGCGTGCACTCCGAGTGCCTCACCGGCGATGTCTTTCACTCCTTGCGTTGCGACTGCGGCGAGCAAATGGAGTCGGCACTGGCGATGATTGAGGAAGAGGGCGAGGGCGTCTTGCTCTACCTCGCCCAGGAGGGGCGCGGCATCGGACTGCTCAACAAGCTCAAGGCCTACAACCTCCAAGACGGCGGCATGGACACCGTCGACGCGAATCTGGAGCTTGGCTTGCCCGTAGATCTGCGCGACTACGGCATCGGGGCGCAGATCCTCGTCGATCTAGGGTTGTCGTCGATCCGCATCCTGACCAACAATCCGAAGAAGATCCGCGGGCTTGAGGGCTACGGGTTGTCCGTCTCCGAGCAGGTGCCGATCGTCCACGCGCCCAACCCGCACAACGAGGCGTATCTTCGCGCCAAGCAGGAGCGGATGGGCCATACGCTGCATCACCAGGGATTGGCGTTGGACGAGCAGCTAGTCCATGACGAGCGTCACCGCAGCGAGGAGCGCAAGGCCACGGACTGGCCTTTCAGCGACAAGGGCCAATCCAGCGACACCGGTGTTTCCAGCGACGAACGTCGCTCCGGCGACAAGGCGCGCAGCCGGTGAGCTATGCGATCGCCGTGGGACGGTTTTATGAGGAGCTCGCCGATCGTCTGGTGCGCGGCGCCCAGGAGACTTTCGCCGCAGCCGGGGTCGGGCCGGCGGACGTCTTCGAGGTTCCCGGCGCCTACGAACTGCCGCTGACGGCGCTCTATCTGGCGGAAAGCGGGCGCTACGAGGGAGTCGCCTGCCTAGGAGCGGTGATCCGTGGCGAAACGAGTCACTACGACTACGTCTGCGCCGAGGCCGCCCGCGGGATTCAAGACGTGCAGCTGCGCACGCAGGTTCCGTGCGCGTTCGGCGTCCTCACCGTCGAGAACCTCGAGCAAGCGCTCGCGCGCACCGGTGGCGGCAAGCGAGACCAGGGCCGCCACGCGGCCGAAGCGGTACTTGCGCTCGCTGCCATCAAGCAGCGGCTCGCCGCCTGACGCGGGTGCACTCGCCGCTACCGCGAGTCGCCCGCCAAAGGCCGTTGGGCGGCGTCCTCGGTTCGTGCAATTCCTCGAGCGCGCGGTGCTCCAGCCGGAGTCCCTCGGCTTGTGACCTCACGGCCACCGGTCGCGCGTAGGTCTACTGTCCAGCTTCGCGCCTGGCGAGCTCCAACTCCTGCCGCACGACGTCGCGCTTGAAACTGAAGCGGGCCAAGCGGTCTTCGAGGAGGGGTATGGCCTCGGCCGGCCGGCCGGAGCGGCGTAGCGCGACGCCGTAGTTAAAGACCGCGAAGCCACACGGGTCGAGCTGATTCGAGCTCCCGCAAGCTTGATGCGCGGCTTGCAGTGGCGCGACGGCCTCCTCGGGACTGCCCTGCTGAAGCAAGGCATAGCCCTGGTCGTTATTGCGACGGGCCGTCGTGAGGTCGACTGCACCAGTCGCCGGCGCGGGCGTGGGCGTGGCTGGCGTCGGGGTCGGTGTGGCGGGCGTCGGCGCTTGAGTTGGGACTTGCGTCGGGACAGGGGTAGGCGCCGGCGACGGTTCCGGCGCAGCGGTGGCCGCCGGAACCGGCGTCTGCGTTTTCTTGGGCTTGCGCTTAGGCTTCGGCGTCTTCTTGGCTGGCTGCGCAGTCGGCTCGGGCGTCGTCGTCGCCGCTCGATCGTCGTTGCCGCCGTTCGACATCGCGATGGCGGCTCCTATTGCCGCCAAGGCGACCAGCGCAAGCGCGACCAGTGCTGCGGTTGCGGACCTCCCGCGCGAACGACCGGTCGCCACGTTGTCGTCAGTTGTGCGCTCGAGCGGTGCTCCAGCCACCGCGGGGAGCGGTTGCGCAGAGCGCTTGCGACGTGCCGCAGCGATTTCCGTGGCCGCCATCACGCGAGTCGGCTCGGACACGGCAGCGGGACCCGCTGTGAGCGCCGGCTCCAGAGCGCCGACGAAGGCCGCGGCCGTCGGCCAGCGCTGTGCCGGATCCTTGGCCATACCGCGCTCAAGGACGGCATCGACTTCCGCTGGGAGTTCAGGGCGGCGCTCGGAAGCTCTCGGAACAGGGTCTTCGATGTGGGCCCGCGCTTGGGCGGCGAAATGCTCTGCGGGAAAGGGCCGTCCGCCGGTCAACAGCTCAAAAGCCACCGTCGCAAGGGCGTAGAGGTCAGACGAGGCCGATGCCGGCTCGCCGAGCGCCTGCTCGGGAGAGATGTAGGACGCCGTGCCGAGCACCACGCCGGTTTCCGTCACCTGCGACTCGTAAGCCAGTCGCGCGATGCCGAAATCCGCGAGCGCAAGTCGGCGATGCCGGTCGAGCAGCATGTTCGCCGGCTTGACGTCGCGGTGAACGATGCCCGCCTCGTGCGCAGCGTCGAGTGCCGACCCGGCCTCGCCCAGCCAGCGCAGCGTTTCGCCGGGCTCGACCCTCGTGCCGCTGCGCAGCACGTCGGCGATCGACGAGCTCATCAACTCCATCACGATGAAAGAACGGCCCTCGTACTCGCCGACGTCGAAGATCGTCACCACGTACGGATGACCGGACAGGCCCGCGGCGGCGCGCGCCTCGCGCTGGAACCGCACACGCGCGGTGTTGTCCTGGGTGAGGTGCTCGGCGAGGATCTTGATCGCGACTTCGCGGCCGAGGACCGAATCGGTAGCGGCCCAGACACTCGCCATGCCGCCGTTGGCGACGTGCCTTACGTTTTCATAGCGGGCAGGTAGCGGGATGTTGCTCGCGGGGACTGAAGGCACTCCGGATCCCTACCCGGGGTTTGAACCCGCTATTCTTCGCCGTCCTATGGCGCGTCTGTGTCACTCCTGCGGCAAGCGTCCTGCCTTCGGGCAGAGCCGTTCCCACTCCATGGTCGCCACCAAGCGACGCTTCGACGCGAATCTCCAGAAGGTCCGGATCGCCGTCGGTGGCGCTCCACGTCGCGTGTATGTCTGCACGCGCTGCCTGAAGGCCGGCAAGGTCACGAAGTATTAGTCGCGGCGCTGGCGGCTTGGCCGATCCCAGCATCGCGCGCTTCCGGGCCGTAGTGCGATCCGCGCTGGCCGCGCTTGAAGCACGCCGCCAGGAAGTCAACGACTTAAACGTGTTTCCCGTGCCGGATGGCGACACGGGCGACAACATGGCGCTGACGCTGCGGGCGGTGCTCGACGAGCTCGACCGGCTGTCGGAACGGGGCAGCATCGACGACATCGGGCGCGAAGCGCTGGTCGACTCGGTCGCGCGCGCCGCGCTGCTTGGTGCGCGCGGAAATTCCGGCGTGATCCTCTCGCAACTCATCCGCGGCGCAGCCGAGGAGCTCATCTCGCGACCCGGCGAGCTCGTCGATCCCGTGCTGGTGAGCGCCGCCATGGCCCGCGCGGCCGACCGGGCCTATGCCTCCGTGCGAGAACCGGCGGAGGGGACCATTCTCACGGTCATGCGCGAGATGGCCCATCGCGTGGCGATGGAGTCGTCGAAGCTGGCAGAACCGCGACTGCGCCGGGAAGCGACGGACGCCGAGCAGGACAGAATGCTGGCTGCGCTGATGGAATCCGCGGTTTCCACGGGGCGTGACTCCGTTCGCCGCACCCAGAACCTGCTGCCGGTCCTGCGCGATTCCGGCGTGGTCGACGCGGGCGGCTACGGGCTGGTCGTCATCTTTTCCGGCGTGGTCGCAGCGTTGCGGGGCGAGGATCCGCCCGAAGTCGAGCACTACGCGCCGCCCGCCGCCAGTTGGCCACGTCACGAGTCGGGGACCTTTCGCTACTGCACGAACTTCGTGGTCAGCGGAAATGCGCTGAACGAGGTCGCTTGGGCGCTCAAACTCGAGCAGGTTGGCGACTCGGTCCTCGTCGTCGGCGATCGCTCGATTGTCAAGGTGCACGTCCACACCGACGATCCTGACGCGGCCGTAGGACTGTTCGCGGATGCCGGAAAGGTGTCGCGGCTCGACGTGGCCGACATGCGCTCTCAAGCTGAGCAGCGAGCCGAGCGGCATGAAGCCTCGCCCGCGAAGTGCGGTGTGCTGGCCATCTGTTCCGGCGAGGGGATGGCGGATCTGTTCCGCGCCCTCGGGGTGACGCCGTTGCCTGGGGGCGCGACGCTCAATCCGTCGACTTACGACGTGCTGGCGGGCATTCACGCCGTGGCCGCCGAGGAAGTCGTCGTCCTACCGAACTCCGGCAACGTCTTGATGGCCGCCGAGCGCGCGGCCGAGCTCTCCCACAAGGTCGTCAGCGTGGTGGCTTCGCGATCGCCACAAGCGGGATTGGCGGCCGCTTTGGCCCACGACCCGAGCGCCGCCGCCGACACGAATGCCGGCGAGATGAGCAGGGTCCTTCAGCGCGTGCGCACCGCCGCCGTGGCGGGCGCGGGAAAGGATGACTCGGACGGTCGCTTTCAGCGCGGTGAAGCGGTCGGCTTCGTCGAAGAGGAGTTGCGAGCTTGGGGTGACCCGGCGGCCACGCTCGCGAAGATCATGCAGGAACTGGCTGGCGGAGATGTTGAGCTGATGACTTGCATCGAAGGCAAAGACGCTCCGCTCGACGAGGCACGCGTAGCGGCCCTCGGCCCGCAGCACGTTGAAGTCGAGTACTCCTTCGGCGGTCAGGAGAACTGGTGGTGGTTGCTTTCGGCAGAGTGAAGGCGAGTGGGGACGGGCAGGTCGACCGTCCACTGCCGTAGTCATCATTCGTTGCGTGCGCGCGTTTGCTTCGAGCGATGCTCTTCCCGAAGCGGCGTTGCGGGCGGCGGATCCGCCGCGCTACCCCGATCCGGACAAGTGGAGCGCGCCGCTTGAAATCACCCCGGCCAAGGCGGCCGAAGCGGCAGCCCGCATGGGGTTGCACACCGTCGGCGACCTGCTCGAGCACCTTCCGCGCGATCGGGGTGCCGCTCGCTCCGTGGCCGAGCTTTCGCCCGGTGAAGTGGCGACCGTGGTCGTCGAAGTGAGGTCGATCTCTTCGCGGCCGGTTCGCCGGCGCGGAATGCGCCCTCTCGTCGAGGCGGTGGTTTCCGATGCGACCGGCCCGATGAAGGCCACTTTTTTCAACCAGCCGTGGCTTGAGCGAAAGTATCGCCCCGGGACGCGCCTCATGCTGCAAGGCAAGTACGACGGCCGCAACGCCTTTCGCGTGCAAGCGCACGCTCTGACGGGCGAGCAGATGGGCGCCCACCACGAGACAGGGCAGCCGGCGCAATCTGGCGTTGCCACCTACGCCGTCAGCGAGGGGCTGAGTTCGACGCAGGTCTTGGCTCTCGTGCGCGAGCACCGCAACGCGGTCCTGCACTCACCGGAGCCGCTGCCGGCGCGCATCCGCACTCAGGAACGGTTGCCCGACAGGGCGGCGGCGCTGCTGGCCGCTCACTTCGGCGAACTCGAAGCCGGACGCCGGCGGCTGGCTTTCGAAGAGCTGTTGCTGATCCAGATAGCGCTGCTGCGCCGGAGGGCGACACGGCGGGCTGGGGCGAAAGCGGCAGCCCTGGAGGCGGGCGGGCAGTTGACGCAACGCTGGCAGAAGTCCGGCTTGCCGTTCGAGCCCACCAGCGACCAGCGCTTGGCGATGGCCGAAATCGACGCCGACGTCTGCTCGGAGCGCCCGATGCAGCGCTTGCTCATGGGCGAAGTCGGCTCAGGAAAGACCGTCGTGGCGTTGTACGCGATGTTGCGAGCCGTCGAGCAAGGCTCTCAAGCGGTGTTGATGGCGCCGACCGAAGTCCTGGCCGAACAGCATTTCGCAACGTTGCAGAAGCTCATGCCAGGGGAGTTGCTGCAACTCGGATTGCTCACCGGCTCGACTCCTGCCGGGCGCCGCACGGAGCTCCTCGGCCGGCTGGCCAACGGGGAGCTCAAACTGCTGGTCGGAACGCACGCGGTGATCGAGGATCCCGTCTGCTTCGCCGATCTGGCCGTCGTGGTGGTCGACGAGCAGCACCGCTTCGGCGTCAATCAGCGCCGCGCCCTCGATCGCAAGGCGCCCTCCGGTTTGTCGCCACACGTGCTGCACATGACTGCGACGCCGATTCCCAGGACGATGGCGCTGACGGCTTACGGCGATCTCGACGTAACCGTCTTGCGCGAGCTGCCGGCAGGCCGCCGGCCGATCGAGACCTACGTCGCTGCCGGCGATGCCCAGCGCGCCCGCGCTTATGATCGCATGCGTGAGGAGCTGCGCGCGGGCCGGCAGGCGTTTGTCGTTTGTCCGCTCGTCGAGCAGTCCGAAGCCCTGCAAGCTCGTGCCGCGACGGCCGAATACGAGCGGCTGGCTCAGACAGAGCTTGCGGACTTCCGCTTGACGCTCCTTCACGGCCAGATGCCCGCGCGTGGCAAGCAGGCAGCGATGGAAGCGTTCGCCGCCGGCGCCGCCGACGTGCTCGTCGCCACCACTGTCATCGAAGTAGGAATCGACGTCCCCAATGCGACGGTGATGCTGATTGAAGACGCCGAGCGTTACGGCATCTCACAATTGCACCAGCTTCGTGGCCGCATCGGGCGCGGGCACTTCGATTCGCTGTGCCTGCTGTTCGGGCCACGCGAGTCGGCGCGGCTGCGGGCGCTGGCTGAGCACTCCGACGGCTTCAAACTTGCAGAAATCGACCTCGAGCTGCGGGGGGAGGGGGAGATGCTCGGGACGCGCCAGTCGGGTCTCGCGCAGTTCCGCCACGCTTGCCTGCCCGAAGACGCCGAGCTGCTCGAGCGCGCGCGGACGCGGGCGCTGCGAATACTCGACGGCGATCCGGAGTTGGCGGAGCCGGAACATAGATTGCTCGCCGAGGCGGTGCTGGCCGCGCAGGGAGCGGACGAGTTCGAGCCGATTCCAGCGTGAGGGTGATCGCGGGCGCTTATGGCGGCCGGCGCCTACAGGCTCCCCCGGGCGTAGAAACCCGTCCCACGAGCGACCGGGTCCGCGAAGCCTTGTTTTCGGTGCTCTCAAACCGCGTCGAAGGTGCGCGCGTGCTGGACCTCTTCGCGGGCTCCGGTGCGCTGGGGATCGAGGCGCTCTCGCGCGGCGCCGTTGACGCCACTTTTGTCGACGTCTCGCCGGCCGCCATTCGTGTCATCCGCGCGAACTTGGAGACACTGCGGATCGACGCCGAAGTGAGGCGCGCGGACGCCCGCGGATTCCTCCGAGCCGCACGTACCGCGGCGCGTCAATACGATCTCGCCTTGCTAGATCCCCCGTACCGCTCGGCGGCGGACTTCGGAGTGGACGTTTCCGAACTGCTGCCCGCCGTGCTCGTCCCCGGCGCGACGGTGGTGTGTGAAACCGCTCGCCGGACACCGATGAACCTAGACCTGCCTCTTGAAGACCAACGCCGCTACGGCGACACCCTGATCAGCATTCATGCCTTCCGATAAACGCTACGCCGTGTGCCCCGGCTCCTACGATCCCGTCACGAACGGGCATCTCGACGTCATCGCACGCGCCTCAAGCGTCTTCGAGAAGGTCATCGTCGCCGTCGTCGACACGTCGGTGCGCAAGAACAAAGCGCTGTTCACGGCAGAAGAGCGCGTTGGCTTCATCCAGCAGGCAACCCGGCATCTGCCGAACGTCGAGGTCGAGCTCTTTGACACCCTGATCGTCGACTTTGCACGCGAACGCGGGGCGACGGCGATCGTCAAAGGCTTACGAGCGATCTCGGACTTCGAATACGAATTCGAGATGAATCAGCTCAACCGCAGGCTCGCCCCTGACATAGAGTCCGTCTACCTGATGGCCGGGCCACAGTACTCTTTCCTCTCCTCCAGCGGAATAAAGGAGATGGCCACCTTCGGCGGCGACATCTCCGACCTGGTCCCCGAGCGCGTCGCGCAGCGCTTGGAGGAAGAACTAGGCCGCTGACGAACGAAACGGCAGCCATGGACGTCCTTGTATTGATCGACAAGCTGGACGACCTTGTCCACAACGCCAAGCAAGTCCCGTTGACGGGGCGCGTGGGCGTGGACAAGGACGAGATCTACGACCTCCTCGACCAGATGCGAGCGACGATCCCGGAAGAGATCAAGCAAGCTCGTTGGATCGTCAAGGAGCGCCAGGAGATGCTGGCCGAAGCCAAGCGCGAAGCCGAGCGCATCGTCGCTGAGGCGCGTGAGCGCCAGAACCAGCTCACTTCCGAGCAAGAAGTAACCAAGCAGGCCGAGCGTACGGCCGAAGACATCATCGAGGACGCGCGGGCGCGCGAGCGTGAGATTCGCTTGGGCGCCGAGGACTACGCCGACGACATCCTCAACACCCTGGAAGTGAATCTCTCCAAGTTCATCGGAGCGGTTCAGCGCGGGCGCGAGCGTCTGCAAGGCAAAGACGAGCCCGCCGAAGTCGGCTGAAGCTCACGGGCCGCGGCCCGTAAACACGTAGCGGCCAGCGGGCCCATCCAACTTGACCTAGCCGGTCAAGGTGAAGAAGGCTGGCTTGGCGCTACAAAGCTGAGCCGGGCTGTCCGATGACATGGGCATGGAGCCAGGCGAAGAGATCACTTGGCGTAAGGCCGGTCCGCGCCGGCTGGTCATGGCCGTGGCCTTGCTCTGCGGTGTTGTGCTGCTGGTGCAATGGACCCCTTCAGCTCCAACGACGGCAGTAGCCCGGCCCGATGGTGGTTGTCCGGGAGCATGGCTCCTGCCGGAAGAAGGCGAGATAGGGCAGACGAAGCAGGCGACGCTGTGTCTGGTCAACGGCGAGCGTGCCCGTCGCGGACTGAGTGTCCTAGTGGAGGATCCGGCTCTGGAAGAAGCGGCCATTGAGCACTCGATCGATATGGCGCGGCGTGACTACTTCGAGCACAACACGCCAGAAGGCGTTCAGCCATGGATGCGGATAGCGAAGACGGGTTACCGGGCCAGCCTCGTGGGCGAAAATCTGGCTTGGGGCGAGCGCGAAAAGGGCACCGCAGGAAACGCTCTGCAGCTCTGGCTCGACAGCCCTGGTCATCGCCGCAACATGCTCGATCCGCGCTACAGCCAGATTGGAATCGGGATTGTCTTCGACGCTCCCGATCCGAATTCGCACGGCGCGCCGGCGGCCGTCTTCACCACGACTTTCGGGTCAGCCGCCTACACCACTGAGTAAGGGAGCCGAGTTCCGCGTCCGGCGCCTCAGTCACTATCGGCGGGGCTAGCGGCAGCGGCGACCAGCTCGTCGATCCGCCGAAGATGACCGCGAACCGTTTCGGCCATCGTCTCGACGATGCCGCGGGCTTCGTCGATCCCCTTGGCTGCCGCGGTGAGCTGAGACTTGATCCGGCGGACGTCGTCGAGGGCTCCCAGCGCACGCTCGACCTCGGAACTGAGCGCGCCGCCATCAACCCCCTCGCCGTCGGCTTTGGCCATCAGCACGCGCGCCCGCGCCAGTGAGTAGGCGACCTCGAGGTTGAGCCGCGAGTCCTCTTCGGGGTTGTAGACGACGAAGAGCTTGTCGCCGTTGATCTCGCGGAGCTGGTGTCCCTTCGAGGGCAGCAAGTCTTGCGAGGGGACGACCCACACCCCGTAATCGGCGTCACGCTGACCAAGTGCGGCGTCGAGCTCGGCCAGCGCCTGCTTGCGTGGCCGGTGGGAGTTCTTGGCTTCAAAGACGATCCGGCCCCGAGGACGGCCTCCGCACCCGTCGATGTCGACCAGCACATCGCCCTTGCGCCCGCCGGCGCCACGGACGTCGCCGACCGCGTCGCAATCGTCGCCTTGGGCACGGGCGATCGCGTCGATTGCTTCGCAGACCGCTTCCTCGTACGGCCGCCCTTTCGCGGTCGAGCGCTCGCGCTCGGCGGCCACTTCCTGGAGCTTCTCCTTCTCGTCGCGCAAGGAGCGCAGTTCCACCTTCATCGCGCTGATCTGCTCGTTGAGAGCGCGCAGATGAGTGGCCTGTTGGTCGGCACCCTGCTTGATCGTCGCGATGGCCATGCGCTGAAAGCCCGCCAGCGGGTTGCCGGCACTGTCTGATGAGAACTGGCGCACCATCTCTTCGCGCGCTTTGACGGAAGCCTCGCTCATCACTTGGCGGATCCGATGCTGCACCGCTTCGCTGGAGCCTTCACCGAAATGGCGTTCCAGTGAGCGTGAGACGTGGCCGCTGTCGGCTGCGAAGGCCTCATCGAACTTGCGGGCGAAGGCTTCCGACATCTCAACCACGCGGGCCGCGAGCGCGGCCTCGGCTTCGCGCGTGGACTTCTCGAGGTCGGCCCGGAAAAGCTCCACTGTTGCGCCCGCCTGCTCGCGGTCCAGCACCCGTGCCCCGATCTCGATCGCCTCGGTGACGACGCGCACGGGATCTTCGCCGGCATCGCTACGCGAGCGCAGAAGCTCCGCGGCGCAGCGGTCGTCGATCGTCAGGCCGTCGACGACGAAGGCGTTGGAAAAGATGTGGACCCGGGGCTGGCGAAGGGGAGTGGCGGCTTCCATGAGCAGTGAGTCGCACGGTAGGTGACCGTCCTGACGGAAAAGCCGGCACGGCCCCGTACCGCGGTCGTCGGGTTCGCCGCGTCACGGATACGGTGCGATCGTGTTGACGTCCAGGAGTGGCGGCCGTCGTCGGGGCCCTCGTGGAACTCGGTGGTGTGGCGCCGACGGCGACCACCGCGGACGCGCGATTGCTCGTTGGGACGCTTGGTCCCAGGCTTCCTCGTGCTCGCGCTGGGCGCCCATCCTGTCGAACTCGCGGACTTGGAAGAGTTGGCCGCTGTGGCATTCGACGAGCAGGCTGGACACATCGACCGGCTTCGCGCCCAAGCCGTCGCCGTTCCGTCCGCGCTGCTGGAATCCCCGTCGCAGGACTGGCCGAGCCGCTAGGCGCTCGCAATCCTCTGCGCGTTGCCGAAGCGATCGCCCGGCTCGGTGGTCGGCCGGCCAACCCGGTTTCCGTGGAGGAGCATGAGGACGCCACCCTGGCGCGGATCGAGGGTGCGTCTACCGCCTGATCGAAACGGGGCGGTCACCGGCCGATCTCGAGCTGCCGCCTGGACGCGGGTAGGCTCAGGCAATGGCACAGCGCACGGATTCCCTGGACCTGGGTCGCCTCGGGTTGACCTCCGGTGAAGCCCGCCGGTTCGATCTGCACATCGCGGTAGAGCCCTTCTCCTACGGCGGTCAACGCTACGAGGTCGATCCGTCCCTGCTGCCCGCAACGCTCGACTTGTCGCGCACGGTCGGCAGCGGCTGGGCGCTGCGGCTGCGGTTCGCCGCCCAGCTCCGCGGTCCGTGCATGCGCTGCTTGGAGGAGGCCACGCCGGGCTTCAAAGTCGACGTGCGTGAGGTCGACCAGCAAAGCGGCGGTGATGACCAACTCAGCTCGCCGTACGTCGATGACGGTGAGCTCAATCTGAAGTCATGGGCGCGGGACGCGCTCGCGCTGGCCTTGTCCGCCCAGATCACCTGCCGCCCTGATTGCCGCGGGCTATGCGGGCGCTGTGGCGTGAACCTCAATGAGCATCCGGATCACGCGCACGAGAGCGAGCCCGATCCACGCTGGGCGAAGCTGGCGGAACTGAAGTTCGACGAGTGATCCGCTAATCTCCCGCGTCGCATGGCTGTCCCCAAGCAGAAGCAATCGCATTCGCGCACGAACAAGCGCCGCTCGCAGCACAAGGTCGGCGCTCCTGTGCTCAACGAGTGCCCGCAGTGCCACCAGCCGCGTCGTCCGCATCGCGTATGCGGTAATTGCGGCTCCTACGGTGGCCGCGAAGTCGTCGCACAGTCGGATGTCGACGTGCACGACCACGACCACGACCACTAACCGCCGCCCTCGGAGGTGAGTCTGTCGCTCACCGTCGCTGTTGACGCCAACGGGGCCGACGCTGGACCAGCGGAAGTGGCTCGCGGAGCGGTGCTGGCCGCAGAGTCCGGCGTCAACGTCCTGATCTTCGGGCCTGCGCGCGAGATGGGATCTTTGCCGGAGTCCGTTGAAGTCGTCGACGCGCCGCTGTCCATCGCCAAATCGGCTGATCCGGCACGCGCGGTGAGACTGCACCCTGATGCCTCGATCGTGCAGGCGTGGCGGGCTGTCGCCGATGGCCACGCACAGGCCGTGGTTACCGGCGGATCCACGGGGGCGGCGCTGGCAGCGGGTTTGTTCACTGTCAAGCGCGCGCGCGGCATCCACCGCCCGGCACTCGCAGCCCTGGTGCCGATGCCGGACCATCCTTTCCTGTTGCTCGACGCCGGCGCGAACGTCATCGTCCGTCCTGAGCATTTGGTGCAGTTCGCTCACATGGGCGCCGCCTTCATGCGGGCCGCGCTGGGAGTGGCGCACCCCCGCGTCGCGCTGCTTTCCAATGGCGAGGAAGCCGAGCGCGGCCGCGAAGAGATCGTGGCCGCGCACGCGGCGTTGTCCGGCGATGCCGGCCTGGGTTTGCACTTCGTCGGAAACATCGAGGGCTTCGCGATCGGCTCGGGAGCGGCCGACGTCATAGTCACCGACGGATTCACAGGCAACGTCGCGCTGAAGGTGATGGAGGGAACATCAGCGGCGATCTTCCGAGCTGTGCGGTCTTCGGCGCACGCCTCGCCGCGGGCGGCGCTGGGCGGGTTGCTGCTCAAGCCCGCGCTGGGGGACCTGCGGAACACGGTGGATCCCGAGGCGCAGGGGGGCGCTGTCCTGCTGGGGCTGCGGGCAGTGGGCGTCATGGCGCACGGATCCTTCTCTGCTCCGGGCTTTGGGCGTGCGGTCGAGCTGGCGGCTCAAGCCATCCGCAACGACCTGTTGGGCCTCACCCTTTCACAGCTTGGCGCCGCGCATGCCTTGCGCCCGCCTCCACCGGGGGCCGAAGCGGCGGTGGCGCCTCGTGCACCGGAACCATCTGACGCCACGCCGTCGTCTGCGCCCGCTGAGGCGCCCTAGCGTCCTACCGTCCGGACCGGCCACTAGCGTGGCCACTCCCGATGATCAAGAGTGAAGTCTTCGCGCGCGTCAAAGCGCATCTAGCCGATGAGCTCAGGATGGATCCCGACGCGATCGGCGAGCAGACGCGCCTTCGTGAGGATCTGGGCACGGATTCCCTCGATCTCTACACGCTGCTGCAAGAGCTCGAAGACGCCTACGGCGTGAAGGTCCCGGACGCGCAGGCGCTCAAGATCCGAACTGTGGGAGAGGCGGTCGACTTCGTAGTGGCGGTCGCAGCCGACCGGACACCAGGAGCCTGACCCTGACCGCCCTCGGTGAGCTCTGGGAGGCGGTTCCGGCGGAACTCGCACAAGAGGCGATCACCCACTCTTCGTGGACCGGGCGGCGAGCGTCCTCTTACGAGCGGCTGGCATTCCTAGGCGATTCCGTGCTCAACCTCGCGGTGACGAGCCACCTCTATCCCCGCTTGCAAGCGGAGGCCTTCGGTCCTGGGCAGCTGACGAAGATCCGCGCCCAAGCGGTGTCAGGTCGTTCGTGCCGCGAGGTCGCCGAGCGACTCGGCCTACCGGAGAAGCTCCGCAACCGGGCGCCCGCGGATCAGCAGGGGGGCGTGGTGGAACAGCTCGTCCAAGTCGAGCGGGTATTGGCGTCCGTCGTCGAAGCAGTCATCGGTGCCTGCTACCTGCACCACGGCTTCGAACTCACGGCGGCCGCGGTCGTGACGGACTTTCAGCCGGAGATCGAGAACGCCCTCAACAGTCCTGCCGACTACAAGTCCGCGCTGCAAGAGCGGCTTGCGCGGCGGCGAACCACCGTTTCGTACGAGGTCACGGCACAGGAAGGGCCTCCGCACAATCGCGTGTTCGACGTGGCGGCGGTCGTAGACGGAGTAGTTGTCGCGCAGGGATCCGGGCGGTCCAAGAAGGACGCTGAACAAGCCGCCGCAGCAGCGGCGCTCGAGGGCTTGGCCTGAATCGGCTGCCGGCGTGTACCTGAAGTCGCTCACGCTCAAAGGCTTCAAGTCCTTTCCCGATCGCACCCGGCTGGACTTCACGCCGGGCGTTTCGGTGATCGTCGGGCCCAACGGGTCCGGCAAGTCGAATGTGACCGACGCGGTGCTTTGGGCACTAGGCGAGCAGTCTCCACTGGCCGTGCGCGGACAGTCCATGCAGGACGTGATCTTCGCCGGCGCTCACGGCCAGCAGGCGCGGGCCGAGGCGCTGGTCGAGGTGGTGCTCGACAACTCCGACGGCGCGATCGATCTGCCAGCTTCCGAGATCTCCATCAGCCGCCGCATCGACCGCTCCGGCGAAGGCGAGTACCGCATGAACGGCGCACGCTGCCGGCTCACGGACGTGCTCGAAGTCCTTTCGGACACCGGGCTCGGCCGGGAGATGCACTCGGTGGTCTCCCAAGGGCGGGTCGAGGCGATCGTCACTTCTAAGCCGCGTGACCGCAAGATGCTCATCGAAGAAGCGGCGGGTCTCGGAAAGCACCGCCGCCGCCGGCGCCAAGCTCAACTGAAGCTCGACCGCACGCAGGAGAATCTCGATCGCGCGCTTGACGTCGAACGAGAGGCGCGCTCGCGACTCAAGCCGCTCAAGCGACAAGCCGAGGCAGCAGAACATCACGCTCGGCTACAGCGCCAGCTCGACGAGGCGGCATGGGAATTGGCGCGCGAAATCGCGCGAGCGGCTGGAGCGGTATTGACCGACGCCGAGCAGCAGGCGCTTGCGGCGCGCGAGGAAGCGACAAGGGTCGAAGGGCGGCTCGCCACGGTTTCCGAGCGGCGTGCCCAAGCCGAGCGGGCCTTGAGCACGCGTGCCGCAGAGCGCGAGGCGCTCTCGGCTCGCTATTTCAGGACTCGCACTGTCGCCGAGAAGATCGAGCTGCGCCAGGAGTCGGCCGCACGGATACTCGCCGGTCTCCGCACGAGGGTGCAGCGGCGCAGCGAGCTGCTGTCTTCGCTGAAACGTGAGGACGTAACCACCGGACTCGATGCCGGCAGCTCGCAGCGCGTGGCCGCGCTCGAAGCCGAGCTGGCGGAGCTTGACCGCAGCCACGAGGAGCGCCGCGCTCAAGAAGTGGCCGAGCTCGAGCAACGGCGGGCGCTTGTTGCTGAGCAGGTGGAGCAACGCCTTCAAGCGGTTCGTGGTTGGGAGCGAGAGCGCGAGAAAGCCGACGCCGAGTGCGAGGGCGCCCGGCGAGCGCGGCGCGATGCCGAAGCCGCGGTTGACCGGGCACGCCGGGACGCGGCGCGGATCGGGGCCGAACTTGCCGCGGCAAATCAGGTCCTGCGCCTGCACGCTGGCGCGCCCGGGGGCGGTCATGCGCTATCTGCCGCGCTGTCTGTGGAGCCGGGATACGAGCTCGCGGTGGCAGCGGTGCTCGGGCCGAGGCTCCGCGCCGCGGTGGCAAGCGACCTCGGCGAAGCGCAAGCGCTGCTCAACGCGACCGGTGGCGACGGTGGCACCGCGCTGGTCCGGTTGCCGGGAGTGCCGGCAAGCGTCGATGCGGACTCAGATGGCAACGGAGCTCCCGCTCCCGGCGCTGAGCCTCTGATGGCTTACGTCCGTCCGGCAGACGGTGCCGCGGCAGGACTGCTCGCCGTCTTGCTGGCCGATACCTGGCTGGTTGAGGATTTCGAAGCTCTGGCGACCGGTTTTCAGGGGGTGGCCGTCACCGCGGCGGGACGCGTCTGGTCGGCGAGCGCTTGTGAGTTGCGCCAAGTGCCCGCCGGGGGCCAAGACCGGTTCCTGGCCGAGCGCAACCGCCGGGACGAACTTGTCGGCGCCGTCGACATGGCGGCTCAAGCCGAGCAAGCGGCTCGGGCTCGCGCGCGCGACGCCGAAGCAGCGGCCGCCCACGCCGACTCAGCGCGCGAAGAAGTCGAAGATGCTCTGCGTGCGGCCCGGCGTGAACTGACCGAAGGGCAGGAGCGCGAGCGCCACTTGCGCGTCCTGAGGCAGGCCCGCGAGCGCGACGATGGCCATCACACGGACGTCACTCGTCGGGAAGAGCTGCAGAGCGCGCTCAACAGCGAACGCAAGCTGATCGACCGAGTCGAGCGCGAGCGGGTCGAGCGCGAGCGGCAGATTCGTGCCGAACAAGCTCGGCTGACGCAAGAGCAGCAATTGGTGCCGCATTCAAAACGACTCGTCGCGGCGCTTGACTGCGCCCGCGCTGCTGTGGCGGCACGCGAGGAGATAGCTCAAGCCGAGCTCGATCACGAACGCACGACGGGCAACCGTTTGTCGGCGGAGCTCAGCGAGTTCGCGGCGAAAGAGAACCGCGTGCAAAGTGAGCTCAAGGGACTCCGGGAACGCGTCACGCAGGTGGAGATCCAGGCGCAACGAGCGCGTGACGAAGCCGCCGACGCGCGCGAGCGGCTCGCCGCTGTGGCGGAGCGGCTCGGGTTGGAGAGCGAGCCCGCCGTCGAAGCGCTGGACGAAGAGGCCCGGCAGGCGCTCTCACAACGGGTGGAGCGCTTGACCCGCCGCCGGGAGCAGCTAGGTCCTGTCAATCCCCTCGCCGAGCAGGAGTACGCCGAAGCGCTGGAACACGTCGAAGAGCTCGAACGCCAACGCCAAGATCTCGAGGCCGCGCTGCGGGAGCTCTCGAATCTGATCCGGGACACCGACAGGCGCATCCGAGACGCGTTCGACGAGACCTTCCAAGCGGCTGCTCGCAACTTCGAAGAAGTCGTGGGCCAGCTCTTTCCGGGAGGGCGCGGCCGCCTGCGTCTGATTCGCGAGGATTCCGGGCCGCGCTCCGTGCTCGGTGGCGACGGTGGGCGCTCCTCGGCGGGAGACGTCGATGTTCCCGCGACAGACGTCGATGGGGTGGATCAGGAAGCTGTCGGCCATGATGCCGAAGCTGCTTACGGAGTGGAAATCGAGATCACGCCCGCGGGCAAGGCGACGCGCCGCCTGTCTTTGCTGTCCGGCGGCGAGAAGTCGATGACCGCGCTGGCCTTCCTCTTCGCCGTCTTTCTCGCTCGACCTTGTCCCTTCTACATCCTCGACGAGGTCGAAGCGGCACTCGACGACTCGAACATCGACCGGTTCCTGTCGTTGCTGCGGCGGGTTTCCGATCGAGCTCAATTCGTCGTTGTGACGCACCAGCGACGCACCATGGAAGCCGCCGACTGCCTTTACGGGGTCTCGATGGCCGGCAATGGCGTCTCCAAAGTGATCTCGCGCCGGCTGCCGCAAGAGCCGCCCGCGCTGAGCGCCGCCTGATCCCCGGCGGTCGAGGATGCTGCTTGCCGGCTGATCTGCTTCCCGGCGCAGCCCGGCTGATCGATCTCCGGCGGACGCCGCGGGTATCCTGCCGGACCCGTGGCTCGCGACTGGTACGACCTCTTCATCACCGACTTCCCGGGTGGCGCCGCCGCCGAAGTCCCGCAAACGGGCCGGGAGCAGGAACGTCGCGGCTTCTTCAAGCGCCTGCGCGAGAACATGAAGAAGACACGCGAGGCGCTGGCGGCCGAAGTCCAGGCCACGCTGTTCGAGGGCGATCTCGACGAGCAGACGTGGGAGCGCCTCGAAGAAGCCCTGATCTACGCCGACGTTGGCGCCAAGACGACCGCCGAAGTAGTCGAGCGCCTGGAGCAGGAAGCCCAGGAAGGCCAGCTCGTCGGCGGCGAGCAGCTGACCAAGCGGCTCTCAGAGTTGCTGGCCGAGCTCGCGCGCACCGGCGACGAGCACATCGACATCCGCCCGGACCCGACGGTGATCCTCGTCGTCGGCGTCAACGGCACCGGTAAGACGACGTCGATCGGAAAGCTCGCTTGGCACCTGCGCCAGACGCTCGGCCAGACCGTGGTGATCGGCGCCGCCGACACCTTTCGCGCCGCAGCGGTCGAGCAGCTCGAACGCTGGGGGGAGCGCGCGGGCTGCGATGTCGTCAAGGGCCCCGAAGGATCCGATCCGGGCGCCGTGGCCTTCGACGCCATCGCCCGGGGCCGTGAGCGCGCCGCCGACGTGGTGATCATCGACACAGCCGGACGCCTGCATACCCAGCGTGAGTTGATGGCCGAGCTCGAGAAGGTCAAGCGCGTCATCTCCAAGCAGATGCCCGACGCCCCGCACGAGACGCTCATGACCGTCGACGCCACCACGGGCCAGAACGGGTTGCGTCAGGCCCAGTTGTTCGGACAAGCCGTGAACGTGACCGGCATAGTCCTCACGAAGCTAGACGGCACCGCCAAGGGCGGGATCGCGCTCGCGATCGCCAACGAGCTCAACATACCCGTGAAGCTGATCGGGATAGGCGAGAAGCTCGAAGACCTCCGGCCCTTTGACCCTGACGCCTTCGCCGAAGCGCTACTGACGGCCTGAACTAAAGGCTGCGCACCGGCGCTCAAACCGGTTAGGCTGATTTGCAGTGGACTCTTGGCTGCTCTGGCTCATCGTGGCGGTCATTCTCGGCGTCGGCGAGATGTTCACGGTCACCTTCTATCTGGTGGCGTTCGCGGGCGGCGCGTTGCTGGCGGGTGGAGTGGCGGCGGCGGGCGGTGACCCGCTGCTGCAAGGCGGTGTCTTTCTGGTGTCCTCGGCGGCCCTGCTCACCGCGCTGAGGCCGCTGGCACGCAAGCGGATGCCGCCGCAGCTGAGAACCGGCACGGCGGCGCTGACCGGGCGCCCGGCCACGGTGGTGGAGCGCATCGCCAACCACGAGGGCGTTGGTGCGGTCAAGCTCGAAGGCGAGATCTGGACCGCTCGGTCATACCTCGAAGACGAGGTCTACGAGGCCGGCACTCGCGTCGAAGTGGTCGAGATCCGGGGCGCTACGGCGCTCGTCATGCAATGAGACAAAAGGAACAACAGCAGTGTTCGATCCGGGTTTGATCGCGCTTGTAGTGCTCGCGGTGTTTCTGTTCGTGTTGGCCGCGGCGGCGGTGAAGATCATCCCGCAGGCCCGCGCCGGAGTCGTCGAGCGCCTGGGCCGCTACAGCCGCACGCTGGAGCCGGGTCTAGGCATCATCGTGCCGTTCATCGACCGCATGAGGCCGCTGCTCGATCTCAGGGAGCAGGTGGTGACCTTCCCGCCGCAGCCCGTCATCACCGAAGACAACCTCGTGGTGCAGATCGACACCGTCATCTACTTCACTATCACCGACCCCAAGGCAGTGAGCTACGAGGTCGCCAATCCCCTACAAGCGATCGAGCAGCTGACTGTCACCACGCTGCGCAACGTCATCGGCGGAATGACGCTGGAAGACACTCTGACTTCGCGCGACCAGATCAACTCGCAATTGCGCGCTGTCCTCGACGATGCGACGGGTCGCTGGGGGATTCGCGTGAACCGGGTGGAACTCAAGTCGGTCGACCCGCCTCGCACCGTGCAAGAGGCGATGGAAAAGCAGATGCGGGCCGAGCGCGACCGCCGTGCCACGATCCTCACTGCAGAAGGCGTCAAGCAGTCGCAGATCCTGACCGCGGAAGGCGAAAAGCAGGCGGCGGTCCTGACCGCCGAAGGCGCGCGAACCGCCGCGATCCTGCGCGCGGAGGGTGAGGCGAAGGCGATCGAGACAGTCTTCGGAGCCATCCACGCCGGAGCTCCGGACGAGCGGTTGCTCTCCTACCAATATCTGCAGATGCTGCCTGAGCTCGCCCGGGGTGACGCCAACAAGATCTTCGTCATTCCGAGCGAGTTCTCACAAGCGCTCGGCAATATCGGCGGCGCGCTCGCGGGCCACGGTGCCGCGGCGGGCGCGAGCAGTGCTCCTACGCCGGCGCCTCGGCCGACCATCGCCCCGCCGGACACCGACGCCATCGGCGCACAAGCCGCCGCCGACGCCGCCGAAGCGGCGCGCGCTGCCCAGCACGCCGCGGCCGAAGCGGCCGGCGCGACGCAACCCGTGGGGGGTGTTCGTCCGGGGCTGGGAGACGGCGGGCGCTCGCCGTCAGACGGCCAAGGTGCCCGCGGGGCAGTGGGCGATGGGACCACGGCAGGTCAGGCGCGTCGGGCTCTAGGGCGGGGTGTGGGGGCAGGCAGCGTCGATAAGGTCACCGGGCAGGGCGCCCCGGCTGCGATCCCGGCCGACCCAGCCGCACGGCCGGCTGGCCCGTCTCCCACGGGCGAGTCGTAGTCTCTACTTCCAAGCATGTTCGACTCGCTCGCCGACAAGCTGCAAGGCACTCTCGCCGGCGTCCGCCAGCGCGGATCGCTGTCTGAAGACGACATCGCGCGCGCCATGCGCGAGATCCGGCTGGCGCTGCTTGAAGCCGACGTCAACTTCAAGGTGGTCAAGCAGTTCACGTCGGCGGTCAAAGAGCGTTGCCTTGGCGTAGAAGTCCATAAGCAGCTCAATCCCGGCCAGCAGGTTGTCAAGATCGTCAACGACGAGCTGACCGCGCTGATGGGCGGTCACTCGGCCGGCCTGACATTTTCACCCCGGCCGCCGACCGTGATCCTCATGGCGGGCTTGCAGGGGTCGGGCAAGACGACCGCCACCGCCAAGCTCGCGCGCTACCTGCGCGAAGAAAACGGCTCATCAGTTGCCGTGGCCGCGTGCGACGTCTACCGCCCGGCGGCCGTCGAGCAGCTGATCAAGGTCGGCCTGCAGGCCGGCGCCACCGTCTACGAGCAGGGCACGGACAAGGACCCGGTCGACATCGCGCGCTGGGCGTGGGACCAGGCAAAGCGTGACGGCAAGGACGTCTTGATCGTCGACACCGCCGGTCGCCTGCACGTCGACCAGGCGCTGATGGACGAGCTCGCCAACGTCCGCAAGGCGGTCAAGCCGCACGTCGTGCTGCTCGTAGTCGATGCGATGACCGGACAAGACGCCGTCAACGTTGCCGAGCAGTTCGCCGAAGTCGCGCGCTTCGACGGCGTGATCCTCTCCAAGCTCGATGGCGACGCCCGCGGCGGCGCGGCGCTATCGGTCAAGGCGGTCACCGGCAAGCCGATCATGTTTGCCTCCACAGGCGAGAAGCTGCCGGATTTCGAGCGCTTCCACCCGGACCGGATGGCTCAGCGCATCCTTGGCATGGGCGACGTCATGTCGTTCATCGAAAGGGCTGAGCGCACGATCGAAGAAGACGACGCCAAAGAGCTCGAGCGCAAGATGCGCAAGAACGAGTTCACGCTCGAGGATTTCCTCACGCAACTCAAGCGCGTGCGCAAGATGGGGCCGCTGACTTCGCTTCTCGGAATGATGCCCGGCCTGGCTGGCCACCAGCTTTCGAAGATGAACGTGGACGAGAAGGAGCTTGACCGCGTCGAAGCGATGATCCTCTCGATGACCCCACAGGAGCGCGCCCGGCCGGAGCTGATCAAGGGGTCCCGCCGGCTGCGTATCGCGCGCGGCTCCGGCACATCGGTTCAACAGGTCAACCAGCTCGTCAAGCAGTTCGGCGAGATGCGTAAGCTGATGCGCGGACTCGCACAGGGCAAGATGCCGGACCTCGGCGCGCTGATGCGACAGCAGCGCTGAGTCCGCTAACCTGTCGCGCCGAATGTCCGTCAACATGCGACTCACCCGCATAGGTGGGAAAAAGGATCCTGTCTGGCGCGTCGTCGTCGCCGACAGCCGCGCACCGCGCGATGGCCGCGCCATCGAGACCGTCGGCCGCTACAACGCCCAAACCGACCCGTCGACGATCGTGCTCGACGAGGAGCGGGTCCGTCATTGGCTCTCCAAGGGTGCCCAGCCGTCGGAGCCTGTCCGCAAGCTCCTGAAGATCCAGGGCATCGCGCGCTGAGGCGACGTCCTCCCGATGCGGGAGCTCTTGGAGTATCTGGTTCGTGCGCTCGTCGATCGCCCGGAAGCGGTGCGGGTCGAGGAGTTCACGGAAGACGACGGCACCGTCGTCTTGGAGTTGAGCGTCGCCGGCGATGACTACGGCAAGGTCATCGGGCGAGGAGGACGAACCGCGCATGCGCTCCGCAGCGTCATCAAGGCAGCCGCCGTCCGCCACGACAAGCGGGTCCTCATCGACATCGTCGAGTGACGACTTAGTAGAAGTCGGCCGCGTGGGCCGCGCTCATGGGCTCGACGGCTCTTTCTACGTGTTGTCGCCCGAAATCGATGCGCTGGTCGAGGGAAAGCAGGTCCGCGTCGGCCGCGAACGCACGGCACGGATCGTGCGGCGCGCAGGCACCGACGCCAAGCCGATCGTTCGGCTGGAGGGCTGCGACGACCGCACGAGTGCCGAAGACTTGCGTGACACCCAGCTGCTGGTCAGCCGCGCGGAGCTGCCGGCGCTCGAAGAAGGAGAGTTCTGGGCCCAGGATGTGATCGGGTGCCGCGTCGCCGACGGTGACGTCGAGGTGGGATTGGTCGCGCGGCTGCTGTCTTTGCCTTCTTGCGAGGTGCTCGAAGTCAAGCGCCAAGGCCGAGATGCCCTGCTCGTGCCGATGGTCTCTGACGCCGTTCGCGCCGTCGATCTGAAGGAGCGACGCATCGAAATCGATTTGGACTTCCTGGGCGAGGCCTGAGCTGGTGCAGATCGACGTCTTCACGCTGTTCCCGCCCTGGTTTGACTGGTTCCGCGGGCAGCGGCACGTTGTCAACGCCTTCGCCCACGGGCATCGCCTCGACTGTGTCGATTACCGCGCCAGCACTCCCCTGAAGGCCGGACAAGTCGACGACACGCCGTTCGGCGGTGGTGCCGGGATGGTGCTGCGCGTCGACGTTGTCGAGGCGGCGCTGCGCGCGCGCTACGACGAGGACCCGGTGGGGCTGCGCCAGCGCCGCCGTGTCATCGCCCTCAGCCCGGAAGGACGAGTGCTCGACGACGAGCTCGTCGAAGAGCTGGCCGCCGAGCCCGCCCTTACGCTCTTGTGCGGGCGCTACGAGGGCTTTGACGAGCGCATCACTGAGAACTTCTGTACGGAAAAGCTGTCGATCGGCCGCTACGTCGTCGCCGGCGGTGAGCTTCCGGCGATGGTCGTATGCGATGCGGTGCTGCGCCGCCTGCCCGGAGCCCTCGGTCACGAGGCTTCTGCTGTGGAGGAGTCCTTCAGCCGCGCGCTCGACGGCGAGCCCGAATACCCGCATTACACGCGCCCAGCGGTGTGGCGCGGCTGGCGCGTGCCCGACGTCCTGCTTTCCGGCCACCACGAGCGCATCCGTCAATGGCGTGCGGCCGAAAGTCGCAGGCGGGGCACGGGCGCGCCCGGTCCAGCCTGAAGTTCCGCTACCATGGGGCGCCCTGCGTCTGCACGGCCGACCGGCTTGCGGGCCGATTCTCCCCCTTTATGAGCACAATCATCGAGAGCCTTGAGCGCGAGCAGCTGCGCCGCGCGCCCCGCTTCCAGGCCGGTGACCGCCTGCGTATCCATTTCCAGGTCATCGAAGGCAACCGCCGCCGCACCCAGGTGTTCGAAGGTGTGGTGATCAAGCGCCAGGGCGAAGGTGTCCGCGAGACGTTCACCGTGCGCAAGCAGTCATTCGGCGTCGGAGTGGAGCGCACGTTCCCTGTGCACTCGCCGAAGATCGAGCGGATCGAAGTCGCCGCCCGCGGTGACGTTCGCCGCGCCAAGCTCTACTACCTCCGCGGCCGCGTCGGCAAGGCAGCGCGCGTTCGCGAGCGCCGCTACGTCGGCCCCGAGGAAGTGGTCGAGCGGGGTCTGGTCAACGATCCCGCGGCCAACGGCGGGCAAGTCGCAACAAGTTCCGACGGCGCAACTGACGACTCGGCCACTTAGGCCGTGGCATCGAAGGCGAGCGGCACCTCTGCCGGCAGCTCGCTACTCGAGCTGATCGTCATCGTGGCGGTCGCTCTGGGCCTTGCTCTAGGAATCCAAGCGCTACTCGTCAAGCCGTACAAGATCCCGAGCAAGTCGATGGTGCCGACGCTGCTGGAAGGCGATCGGGTGCTGGTCAACCGCATCGGGATGCGCTTCGGTGACCCTGAAGTGGGCGACGTCATTGTCTTTCATCCCCCGCGGGGGGCGGAGGAATTTGACGTGATGTGTGGTTCGGGCCGGGTTCCAGACGACCAGGCCTGCGACCGCCCGACGAAAGAGCAGTCCGAGGACCAGAACTACATCAAGCGCGTGGTGGCCGGTCCGGGCGACACGCTCGCGGTGGTGGACGGGCACGTGGTCCTCAACGGCAAGCAGCAGCGTGAGCCCTTCGCCGAGCCATGCGGTGGGGGCGAGAAATGCGACCTTCCCAAGCCGATCACTGTGCCGGCCGACCATTACTTCATGATGGGCGACAACCGTGGCGCATCCAACGACAGTCGCTTCTGGGGACCGGTACCTCGAGACTCGGTCATCGGCCCCGCCTTCGCCACCTATTGGCCTCCGAGCCGCGTCGGCGGCCTCTGACCCGGACGGTTTCTCGCCAGCCACGTCCGACGGCGCGCCGGCCCGTAACCTTGCGACGGTGACAACTCCGGCGAAGCCGGAAACGGTTGCCACTGCTTCGGCTAAGAACAACGGCAGCAGGGCGCGCCGCAAGCCTTCCGGCCGGAGGCTGTTTCACTTCGATCGCGCTCTTGGCGTGCGTTTTGTAGCGGGAGCCGACGAAGCGGGACGCGGTTGCCTGGCCGGTCCGCTGGTGGCGGCGGCGGTGCTGTTCGACTACGAGCGGCTTACGCCGGCTGATCTGCGCACTCTTTCGGCGCTCAACGACTCCAAGCAGCACACGCCCGAAGGGCGGGAGGATTTGATGCCCCGGGTTTTGCGGGCGGCCACCCAGGTCGCGGTCACCACGCGGTGCGTGCGGGGCATAGACGAACGAGGCCTTCATAAGACCAATCTCGCTGCACTCAGCGACGCGCTCAAGCGCGTCGCGCGGCCCGGGTGTCTGTGCCTGTCCGATGGCTTCGCGGTTCCGGCGACGGGCTACGCGCAGCGTGCGGTTGTCGGCGGCGATGCCCGTAGCGCGGCGATCGCGGCCGCATCGGTCATCGCCAAGGTGACTCGTGATCGCTTCATGCAGCGAATGGAAGAGCGCTACCCCGGTTGGGGCTTTGCCGATCACGTCGGGTATTCGACGCCTGAGCATCGTGCGGCGATCATCGGACGCGGGGTCTCGCCGCTTCACCGCATGTCGTTTCAATCCGTGGCCTACCAACACCTGGCGATGTAGCGCCCTTCGCGGAGCGCGCGTCTCTTTTCAGCTGCGCAGAGCGCGGCCTCTTTTCCTGCGCGAGCATTGGCCGGCGCGGCGTCCTGATCATTGGCCGACGACCAGTCCTTGATATTTACGACCAGTCGTCGTAACCGGCGGCTTGCCTCGACCGAAAGTAGAGCTTCCCCGGTAGCGGAGTCTCGACTCTTGCGTGCTGTTTGCGGCGCATCGCGTCCATAGGTTCGGAGTCGTGACCACCGACCTACGACAGCGGCTCGGCTTGACCGGCGAGCGCCTCGCCGCTGAACACTTCGCCCGCCTTGGCTTTGACGTCCTGCGCCGCCGCCACCGCACGCGCTTCGGCGAGATCGACTTGATCGTCGCCGACTGCCGACTGATCGTCTTCGTCGAAGTGAAGACGCGCCGGCAAGGCTCCGGGCAGCCGTGGGATGCGCTGCATCCCCGCAAGCAGCTTCAGGTGCGCCGGATGGCGGCGGCTTGGCTGGCGGAAGAACAGGACCGCCCGCGCGCCCGTGAATTGCGCTTCGACGCGGTCGGAGTCGTCATCGACGCTCGCGATCGGCTCGTTTCGCTGGAACACCTTCAAGCGGCTTTCTGATGCTCGCCCGCGTCGTCACCTTCGCCATCGAGGGCGTTCAAGCAACTCGCGTGGAAGTGGAAGCCGACATCCGCCCCGGCTTGCCGGCGTTCAACATCGTGGGACTGGCCGACAAGGGCGTGCGCGAGGCCCGCGAGCGCGTGCGCTCGGCGCTCGCCAATTGCGGCTTCGAGTTTCCGCAGAAGCGCATCACGGTCAATCTTGCGCCTGCCTATCTACGCAAGATCGGCCCGTGCTTCGACTTACCGCTGGCGCTCGCCGTCCTTGTGGCGGCGGGGCAGCTGGAGAGCGAGCGCCTCGAAGGTTGCGCCGCCGTCGGGGAGCTTTCCTTGACCGGCGAGTTGCGGCCGGCGCGCGGGGCGCTCGCTTTCGCGGAGGGACTGGTTACAGAGCGACTCGATCGCCTCGTCCTGCCGTCTTCGAGTGCCGGCGAAGCCGCCCTCGTTCCGGGTGTCGCGGTCGTCGGCGTTTGCGATCTGCGAGAAGCCGTTGATGTGCTGCGGGGCCGTGCGACGGCCTCCGCTCCCTCTGACGTCGCGGTAGAAAGCGGTGCAATCGCGCAAGAGCAGCTCGATTTAGGCGACGTGCGCGGGCACTCAGCGCTCGTGCCCGCCTTCGAGGCTGCAGCCGCGGGCGGGCACAACCTCTACCTGCACGGACCTCCGGGCACGGGCAAGACGATGCTCGCTCGCCGGTTGAGCACGCTGCTTCCGCCGCTTTCGCCGTCGGAAGCGATCGAAGTGACCAAGATCCATTCCGTGGCGGGCTTACACCATGGACAAGGGCTGATGTCGAGCCGGCCGTTTCGCGCTCCGCATCACACCGTCTCGGCTGCAGGCCTGGTTGGCGGAGGCGCTCCGCCGATGCCGGGGGAAACGACGCTGGCTCATCACGGCGTCCTGTTCTTAGACGAGCTGTCGGAGTTCTCCCGCGCGAGTCTCGAAGCCCTTCGGCAGCCGCTGGAAGACGGCCGGGTGACGATCGTGCGCGGACAGCAATCCACGACCTTCCCCAGCCGGTGCATGCTTGTCGCGGCTTCCAATCCGTGCTCGTGCGGACACGGCGGGAGGCACTGTTGCTGTAGCGGAGCCGACCTCGCGCGCCACCGCCGCAAGCTGAGCGGCCCGCTGCTCGATCGCATTGACATCGCGATCGCTGTTCAGCGTCCCAGCGCACGCTCGCTGGCGCAAGACAGTTGTCCCGCTTCGGCGGACGTGCGCGAAGGGGTCGTGCTCGCGCGCCAGCGCCAGGAGCGGCGCTACGCCCGCTTCGGCGTGTTTTGCAATGCGCAAGCGCCGGCTGCCTTACTGCGTGACTGCGTCGATGCGAGTCCCGCGGCGCTCAAGCTGCTCTCGCAGCTACACGACGCCCATTGCCTGAGTGCCCGCGGGCATTCGCGGGTGTTGCGGGTCGCTCGCACGGTGGCCGATCTGCAAGACAGCGACAAAGTGCACCGAGAGCACGTGCTCGCCGCCGCGGCCCTTCGTTTTGAGGCCAACTCGCCCCAAGCGGTGGCGGCATGAGGGCCTCGTCGCGCGGTGGCGGGCCACTGAACTGGCCGCGCATCGACGCATGCGACTCGTGCTTGCGGCGTACCGACTTGATCGCGGCGGTGGCAGGGCACCTCGACGTCGAATGGCGCCGCAAGCGGCGAACTGCGCGGGTGCTGGCGCTGCCGGACGATGCTCTGCTCGAGCTCGATCGCAATCTTGAGACGCTGCGCCGCTACGACGCGTTCTCGCCGGCTCACGCTAGGCAGGTCCTTGAAGCCGCAGGACTGTCGGCGCTGTGTCACTGCGGCGCCACGTATCCCGATCGCCTGCGAGAGCTGGACGACCCGCCTGCCGTGTTGCACGTCCTCGGCTCGGCGCCCGCGTGCCTGTATGAGCAGGACTCGGTCGCCATCGTGGGAGCCAGACGCGCCACCGCCTATGGCCTCGAAGTGGCGTCGGCGATGGGACGTGACGTCGCGGCCGCCGGGGTTCCTGTCGTCTCCGGAATGGCGCTGGGAATCGATTCGGCCGCGCATGGCGGAGCGCTACGGGGTCAAGCAGGGCTCGTCGGCGTGCTCGCCGGCGGCGCGGACGTCGTCTATCCGCGGCGGATGCGCGCGCTGCACGCCGCCCTTGCAGAGCGCGGATGCGTCGTATCGGAGATGCCTCCGGGCTTTGAACCGCGTCGCTGGTGCTTCGTGGCTCGTAACCGGCTTATCGCCGCCTTATCTGCCGTCACGGTCGTCATCGAGGCAGCGGAGCGGTCAGGGTCGCTGACGACCGCGGATTTCGCCAATGCCCTCGGGCGGTGCGTCGCGGCCGTGCCTGGTCCTGTGACGTCATCGCTATCGGCCGGGACGCACGACCTGATTTCGATGGGCGCAGCGCTCGTGACCGGGGCTGGTGATGTGCTGGAACAGGTCGCAGGTTTGAGCGGAGGGCGGTCGTTCGAGCGGCCGGCTGAGCGGACAGCGCCGGCAGACCCGGTGATGGCGGCTGTTTTTCACGCAGTGAGCTGTGGCCGCGATTCCCTGGCCGAGCTCGCCGGAGTGGCAAGTTCGCGGGAGCTGCTGATGGCGCTGACAGAGCTGGAGTTGCTCGGCTACGTCAGGCGTGACATGAGCGGGCGCTACTTGTGCCGTGCCTGAGCGCGCTCGGCCACTCGGCGCTCGGCCGTTGACTAATCTCTAGCGCGATGTCTGACCAGCGCGTTCGCACCGTCTTGTCCATCGCCGGATCTGACTCTGGCGGGGGCGCCGGCATCCAAGCCGACTTGAAAGCCTTCGCTCGTTGCGGCGTTCACGGAGCGACGGCGATCACCGCGCTCACTGCCCAGAACACCCTTGGGGTGATCGGCGTCCATGCCGTTCCGGGCTCCTTCATCGTCGAGCAAGTGCGCGCAGTCGCAGAAGACATCACGATCGACGCGGTGAAGATCGGGATGCTCGGCACGGAGGTGATCGTCGAAGCCGTCGAAACGGCGCTCGATCTACTGGCAGACGACGTGCCCGTGGTGCTCGATCCCGTGATGGTCGCGGAATCCGGAGCCGTCCTGCTCGACGAGTCCGCGCGCTCGGCGGTTGTAGAAAGAATGCTGCCGCGCGCGACCGTCATAACTCCGAATATGCCCGAAGCGCGTGTGCTCGCGGATACGAGCGCGGGTTCAGCCAGCGCAGATACAGCACGGAGGCAGGGCGGGGAAGGTGACGAGGAAGTAGAACGCTTGGCGCGACGTCTGCACGCTCTGGGGCCACGCGCAGTCGTTATTACCGGGGGCCACCGCGAAGAGCTTGTCGACGTCTTCTTCGACGGCGAAACGCTCGAGCGCATCAGCGGTGAGCGGCATCCCGAGGGTTCAGCGCACGGTTCGGGGTGCACGCATTCATCCGTTCTGGCCGCGCACCTGGCGCTTGGGCTCTCACCGCTTGAAGCTGCACGGCAAGCCAAGAAGATCGCTTCGGCTGCGGTGCGCGACGGCTTGCGCGACATCGGCGCAGGCGCCGGACCGGCAGATGTATTCGGTCTCGCCAGCGTTCAAGCGCACGCTCACGCCGCAGCCGCGCCATAAGAGGCCGTGTCCCTGGTGCTTTCATGGCGCCAGGCTCTCCAACTGCCACTCCGCTTGCAGTACCATCGGCCTCATGAAGTTTCTGCGGATGCGCCCCGGACATGGCGAGCAGCTGATCGCGGAGGGTGATGTCGACGTTGCTGAAGAGCAGCGCCGATTGATGGAGGAATTCCGCCGTCAGCTCGACCACGGAATGTGGGCTGCGGTGCCCCTCGTCACTGAGAATGGCCGGCGGGAGGCGTCGATGGTCCGCGCGTTCGAGGACGTTCCGGCCACCGCCGATCGCGTCATCTTCTTCCCGCGCGCGGCCGGCGGCGCCGCCTGATCGACCCGCGGGCGTGGTCTTCGCCTTCTGCGCCACGGCGATCGTCGTCGTCGCGCTCCTCTGGGAAATAGCTCTGCCCCGCATCGAGCGCCGGCTCGACGTGCGCCGCCATCGCCGCTCCAAGGGGCTCGCGCCGGCTCCGCACGATCCCGGCCGCGAGCGCAGAGCCGAGCAGCGCGCCCGGTTGCTGCTGAAGTCTTGCGTCAACGAGGAAGAGTGGGCGATGTACCGCGACCTCGGCTTGATTCGCGTCTGGGGCGATCAGGCCGGCGCGCTCGGCGGAAGACTGCGGGGGCTCGACTACGCCTACCTCATCTATCCGCACAAGCCGATCGTCGCCTACCTGACCCAGACGGGTCAGTTGCTGAGCGAGTATTGCGTCGAGTTCCCGGACGAGACACGCCCCTACGGCTCTCCGCGGCTGCCTGATTCCGACGACGTGCTAGCGAAGTGGATGGCTCTCACTTCTGACGAGCGGCGCTTGATCGGGGAAGCCAATCAGCATCTTCCCGGCCGCCAAGTCGATCCGCGCAAGGTGGAGCGGGATCTCTGGCGCTTGCGGCAATGGGAGCGCGAGCGCATGGCGCAGCGCTCTTCTGCGGAACCTCCCGCCCAGGGTCCGAGCTCCGAGCCCTCCGGCGCCGGCTCGCTCGACGCCTGAGCGCGCTCGTCAGCGCACGCCAAGAGCCGACCGGTAACGGCTGAAGACCAGCGTGACGGCGGTAAAGTGCAGCCGGTAATGGCCGAAGCACGCGATCTCAAGCACAACTCCCGTCAAATCACCGATGGACCTGAGCGCGCTCCCGCGCGTTCATACCTCAAGGGCATCGGCTTTGACTCCGAAGCCCTGGCTCGCCCGATCATCGGTGTTGCGCACTGCTGGACCGAGACGATGCCGTGCAATTTCAACCATCGCGTGCTCGCCGCGAAGGTAAAGGAAGGTGTCCGTCAGGCTGGCGGCACGCCGATGGAGTTCAACACGATCGCGATCTCCGACGGCATCACGATGGGCACCTCGGGAATGAAGACGTCGCTGGTCAGCCGTGAGGTGATCGCCGATTCAATCGAACTGATGGGCCTCGGGCACTTGTTCGACGGCATCGTCGCCATCGCTGCTTGCGACAAGACGATTCCCGGCGCAGTGATGGCGCTGGCGCGGCTTGACCTCCCGAGCGTGCTGCTTTACAGCGGCTCGATCGCTCCTGGTCGCTGGCGGGGCAAAGACGTGACGATCATGAACGTCTTCGAAGCCGTCGGCGCCCACGCGTCGGGCAACATGACCGACGAGGAGCTCGAAGAGCTCGAGAACGTCGCGTCCCCCGGCGCGGGCGCTTGTGGCGGCCAGTTCACCGCCAACACCATGGCCATGGCGTTCGAGGTCCTCGGCATCTCCCCGATGGGCTCTTCGATGGTTCCCGCCGAAGACGGACGCAAGGGGCAAGTCGCCGTCGAAGTTGGCCGGCTCGTCATGGACGTCCTTGCCCGTGACCAGCGCCCGAGCGAGATCATCACGCGCGAGAGCCTGGAGAACGCGATCGCCGCGGTGTCGATGAGCGGCGGTTCCACGAATGCCGTCCTACACCTGCTGGCCATCGCTAGTGAGGCCGGCATCGACCTCGACATCGACCAATTCGACGCGATCGCCACTTCTACACCGGTGTTGTGCGACTTGCAGCCCGGCGGCCGCTACGTAGCCGTCGATCTCTACAAGGCGGGAGGCGTGCCGCTGGTGACCAAGCGCCTGATGGAAGCGGGAAAGCTCCATCCCGACGCTGCCACGGTGACGGGTCGTTCCATCGGCGAGCAAGCCCGCGAAGCGCACGAAACGCCGGGCCAGCAGGTGGTTCGCCCGCTGAGTGAGCCGATCAAGAAGACGGGCGGCCTTGCCGTCCTGCGCGGCAATCTGGCTCCCGAAGGGTGCGTGGTGAAGCTCTCCGGCCACGAACGCCGCCGCCACGTGGGGCCGGCGCGGGTCTTCGAATCCGAAGAAGACGCGATGGCCGCGGTTACTTCGAAGCGAATCCGCGAGAACGATGTGGTGGTGATCCGCAACGAGGGCCCGGCCGGCGGCCCCGGTATGCGCGAGATGCTCGCGGTGACGGCAGCCATCGTGGGGGAGGGGCTGGGCGAATCCGTTGCCTTGCTCACCGACGGGCGCTTCTCCGGGGCGACGCGCGGTTTCATGGCCGGTCACGTAGCTCCTGAAGCGGCACGGGGCGGCGCGATCGCGGCGGTCGCCGACGGCGACATGGTCACCATCGACGTGGATGAGCGCCGGCTCGACGTCGACCTGACCAGCGAGGAAATCGCCCGGCGGGTGGCCACGTACCAGAGCCCGGCTCGCGTGGACGGCAACGGGGTGCTTTCCAAGTACACCAAGCTCGTGTCGAGTGCCAGCACGGGCGCCGTCACGCGTTGAGCGGATTTCGGCGCGCCGAGGTGCGGCACAGTGCCGGCGTACCGTCGTTCTCACTCCGCGGGCGCGTGAGTCCCTGGCACGGCGTCCTCGGGACGCGCCTCTTCGGCCAGAAATCCGCGTAGAAGCTCGCTGAAGCGAGTCGGGCGTTCGATCATCGGACCGTGCCCTGTGTCTTCGAAGATCACACTACGCGCATTGGCGCCGATCAACCGCTCAAAGCGAGCGGCGTCGCCCACGGGTACCAACAGGTCATTTTCGCCCCACACGATCAGCACCGGGATCTCGATCTCGGTTAGCCGGTCGCGGAAGGAGTAGCTCGTCAGCGCCTTGAGTGCGTGCAGCAGGGCAGCACGTCCCGTGCCCTGGACGAGCTCCCACGCCAGCGGCAGCGACAGCTTCTCCGGGTAGCGAACGAACATCTGCAGTGCCAGTCGTCGCAGGCCGGGTCGGGCTATCGCGCGGCCATAGGGGATCAAGCTCTGCACGCGCGACTTGGTCACGAAGTATCCGAAAGCCAGCAGCGGCTCGGGCCGGACGTATTCGATCGACAAGCCGGCCGCCGACACCAGTACGAGCTTCTCAACCCGCGTCGGAAAGGAAAGCGCGAGCTCGGCCGCGATGAAGCCGCCCATTGAGTTGCCTACCACCACTGCCCGCCGCACTCCGATGCGCTGACAGAAAGCGTCGATGATCTCCGCGTAGCCGCGAATCGTGATGTCTTCTCGATCGAGCGTCGACGCTCCGAATCCGGGTACGTCGGGCGCCACGCAGCGGTACTCGTCCATGAACGCGGGAATGGTCAGCAGCCAGTTCTGCCAGAGCCCGCTGAGCCCGTGCAGAAACAACAGGACGGGCTTTCCCGGATCGTCAGCCGTCCCCGTGTCGATGAAATTGATCGTCGCGTCACCGACTTGCTCGGTCCGTGTCAGTGCTGGCCAGTCCACTTCCAGCCACGAAGCGTCATCCCCGTCGGCGTAGTCGGGATCGGGGCCCGAGCGCAAGACGCCGTTGCGAATCGACGCCTTGATCCTCGCAGCGGGCCGGGCCATGCCCTCCTAACGTATCTGGTGTGCGCATAGCGGTAGACATCGATTCCACCTTGCACCACTACTGGGTTCAGTTCGCGGCGGCGGCCAAGCGTCGCTTCGGAGTGGATCTGCCGTACGACCAGCAGCTGACTTGGCACGTATCTCAACTGCGACCGGAGCAGGTCAAGGCATGCGTGCGCGAGACGCACTCTGAGGAACAGGTCCTGGCGGCCGAGCCATACGAGGGAGCGGTCGAGACAATCCGCGAATGGCACGACGCCGGTCATTTCATTCTTGTCACGTCGCATCGGGCCGTCGAGTGCGAGGGCGCAACGACGCGCTGGCTGGAGAAGATCGGTATGCCCTACGACCTTCTGCACTGCTCGTACGACAAAGTGACCCATTGCGTGGAACACAAGATCGATTGGCTGATCGACGACTCTCCGGAGAACTTGTTGAGAGCACTGGAGGCCGGCATCGCGGGAGCCACGATCACGCACCCGTGGAACCTGGACGTCTGCGAGACCGAGCCGGTGGTATGCGCCGAGAACTGGCATGGCTTGCGCGCCGCGATGGCGCCTCATCTGGCGCCCGCCAACCGGCGGCTGGGGGATCATCCCGCGCGCGCTGGCGGGGTCGCATGAACCGCGCGGCGGGCTTCGCCGCGCAAGCCGGATTGCAATTCGCTCCGTCGGCCTGAACGCCCCTACCATCCAGCCTTCACCGTGCGCGTTCGGCTCCCGCTTGTCCTGCTTCTGGTCGTCGCTGTCGCGGCGTCAGTCGGTGTGTGGGGTTATGACCGCAGCCGCGCTGACCTGATCGCGCGGGGCGTCAAGATCTCGGGCGTCGACGTCGGAGGCCTGCGTGAGGATCGAGCGCGGGCAAAGCTGCAACGCAAGGTGCTCGCGCCGCTGCGCAAGCCGTTCTTGGTCCGTCACGGCGAGGATCGCTTCCGGCTGTCGGCGCGGCAGGCGCGGCTAGGAGTCGACGTCGACGGATCGATTGCCGCCGCGATCGCCGCTTCGCGCACCGGCAACCCGTTCTCGCGGACGTTGAGGGAGATCTGGGGGGAACGGGTCGAAAAGAATGTCGATGCGAAAGTCACTTACTCCAAGCGCTCGGTCAGCCGGCTGGTACAGCGCGTGCAGAGGCGACTCGACCGCGACGCCGTTGATGCTGACGTCGATATCAACGCCGTCGGCGTGACCGTCAGGTCCTCGCAGGAGGGCCGTCGCGTGCGCGCGGAGCGACTCGAGCGTCAAGTTCAACGCCGGCTCGTGGCCTTCCGGGCACCCCGGGTCGTACGCGCCGAGACACAGCCGATTGCGCCGAAGGTGACCGAGAGTCAGCTCAACAGCCGCTATCCCGCCGTGCTTGTCGTCAACCGCTCGCAGTTCACCCTGACTCTCTACAAGGGCTTGCGACGGTCCAAGCAGTACCGGATTGCGGTCGGCAAAGTGGGAATGGAAACTCCCGCCGGCCTCTACAGCATCCAGAACAAGGCGGTCAATCCCGATTGGCACGTTCCCGACAGTGACTGGGCCGGAGACCTTGCCGGAAAGATCGTCAAGGGCACCGATCCCAAGAATCCGATCAAGGCGCGCTGGATGGGCATCTACGACGGCGCGGGCATTCACGGCACCGATGCTGATTCTTCAATCGGAACGGCGGCTTCACACGGCTGCATCCGGATGCGCATTCCAGAAGTGAAGGAGCTTTACGAGCAGGTCCCGGTCAACGCGCCGGTCTACATCTCCTGACCCGGTGTCGGTCGCGCCGCCCACGCTGCCCTGGGCCAGTGGACGTAGAGCCGCTTGTACGGCGGCCGGCGACGGCGTGTCGGCGCCACGTCGCCGGAAGAGGTCAGAAGTCCGGCGCGGGAGAGGGACCGGAGACGGGCGCGCCGGTTTGCGGCTTGATCTCGTCCACCGGAACTTCTTCCCAGCCGCCTTGTAAGAGAGAGGCATGGTGAGGCGAATGGCGAATGCACATAGTGCCGATGAAAACGCCTTTCGTTTCTTTGCGCATGACGGCGTACCAGAGCGTCGATGCCCCGCTGCCCCCACGGATGGGAAACCAGGGCGCTGACGGCGTCGTGTCCAGCGTGGCGATTCCCGCTTCGGCCAGCTGCCTGTGCGTGGCGACTTGACCCGTGGCGGTGTCAATGAAAAATCCGGCCATCGGCGCTGAGGGTAACGGAGATCCGTGGGCGCGCGCCCTGCGTCTGTTCGATCGGGACATGCGCCGCCGCGGCGCGGCCGAGCGGACGCGCCGTGCCTACGGCGCCGACGTGGGCAGGTTGGCCACTTGGGCGATGAGCCAGCAGCTGACTCCGGCCGAGATCGGATATCGAGAGCTGCGCCGCTACGCCGCCCACTTGTCCGGGCAAGATCTCGCGCCAGCCACCGTCGCCCGGTCGTTGGCCTCCCTGCGCGCCATGTTCCGCACGCTGGTGGATTTCGGCGAAGTCACATCCAATCCGGCAGAACTGCTCGCTTCTCCGAAGCAACCGCAGCGATTGCCCAGCACGATGAGCGCGGGCGATGTCTCCGCTCTGCTCGACGCCATCCCCGCCTCCACTCCGCTTGAAGCCCGCGATCGAGCGCTGTTCGAGGTCGCGTACGCGAGCGGTCTGCGCGCCGAAGAGCTCGTCAACCTCGACACCACCTCGATCGACTTCGACGGCGAGCAGGTCAGGGTGGAAGGCAAGGGCTCCAAGACGCGCTTCATCCCGGTCGGCGAGCCGGCCATGCGCGCGCTGACGCGGTACCTGGAACGGGCGCGTCCAGCGCTGTGCGCCGAGCAAGACGAGTCCGCGCTATTTCTATCGAAGTCGGGTCGGCGGCTGTCGACTTCAGATGTCCGCCGCCGGTTGAAGACCTGGGCTAGACGCGCGGCGAGTCAGGGAGCGGTACATCCGCATGCCTTGCGCCATTCCTTTGCAACGCATCTGCTGGACGGTGGCGCAGACCTGCGCTCGATTCAGGAGCTGCTCGGACATGCCTCCCTTTCGACCACTCAGGTCTACACTCGGGTAGAGTCAGCGCGACTGAAAGCGGCGTATTCGAGCAGTCACCCGCGGGCGTGATCTAGGAGCAGTCCTGCAGACCAACGTAAAGGCGATCGCGCTCAAAGACATCTGGAAGCGCTACAAGACTTCCGGAGACGAGCGCGCCCGCGAGCAACTCGTCGTGGCTTACGCGCCGCTGGTCAAGTACGTTGCCGGCCGTATGTCGTCGGGCTTGCCGGCTCACGTCGAGGAAGCCGACCTGATCTCATACGGGTTGATCGGTCTGATCAACGCGATCGAGCGCTTCGACCTTTCCCGCGACATCAAGTTCGAGACCTACGCGATCACCCGCATCAAGGGCGGGATTATCGACGAGCTGCGCTCGCTGGACTGGGTGCCGCGTTCTGTGCGCGCCCGCGCACGTGAGATCGAGCGCGCCCACGCCAAGCTCGAGCATCGGCTGCACAGGACTCCGACGGACGACGAGATCGCGGCTGAACTCGGCATCTCCAACGACGAGTTCCAGGAATCGTTGCTCAAGATCTCCAAGTCGACGGTCGTCGCCCTCGACGAGCTGTGGTCGGTTTCGGATTCTTCGGGCGATCAGGTCTCGCTGCTCGACACGCTCCAGGACCCTGGTGCCCCAGATCCCGAGGCACTGCTCGACGCGTCGGAAGTCAAGGACCGGCTCGCTGACGCCATCGCCGCGCTGCCCGAGCGCGAAAAGCTAGTGATCGCGCTCTACTACTACGAGAACTTGACGCTTCGAGAAATCGGCGAAGTCCTCGGTGTGACGGAATCGCGCGTGTCCCAGCTGCACACCAAAGCCGTGCTGCGTTTGAAGTCGCGGTTGCAGGGCGACTTGCGCGACTGATCGCGCTTTCAGGTCTTCCCACCCGCGCTCGCCGCGGTTAGTGTCGAGTTCAGCAGCCCGTTTCTAGGGGATGCGGGCCCGGACATAGGAGCGCTTGGCATGCCCAGTGCCGCCGACAGGATTCGCAACGTGGCTCTTGTGGGACATCGGGGAAGCGGGAAGACGTCGCTGTCCGAGGCGCTTCTGTACGAGACGGGCGCTGTCAATCGGCTTGGGTCGGTGAACGAGGGCAACACCGTGTCGGACTTCGATCCGGACGAGAAAGCCCGTGGCATGTCGATCTCCTCGAGCGTCGCGTCGATCCGGCGCGGCGACGTCAAGGTCAACTTGATCGATGCGCCGGGGGAACCCTCGTTCATCGCCGAGGCTTATGCCGGGATGCGCGTGTGCGAGTCCGCCGTGTTCGTGATCAACGCCGTAATGGGTGTCGAAGTCACAACCCGCAAGCTGTGGCAACGCGCGAGTGAGTTAGCAGTCGCGCGGCTCGTGTACGTCAACATGCTCGACCGCGAGCGTGCGGATTTCTTCCGCACGCTCGATTCACTCAAAGCCGCTTTCGGGCCCCATGTCGTTGCTACCGAGATCCCCATTGGGTCCGGGCACGAAATCCGAGGGCTGGTCGACTTGATCGACATGAAGGCCTACGAGTACGACGGAAGCGGCAAGGACAACTGCCGGGAGGTCCCTGTCCCGCCGGAGCTGGCCGAGCTGGCGCAGGAGTACCGCGAGAAGCTGATGGACGAGGTCGCCGAGAACTCCGAAGCGCTGATGGAGCGCTACCTCGAGGGCGATGAGATCTCGCACGAGGAAATAGTCAGCGCGCTCGAAGACGGGACCGAGCACGGACACGTCTTCCCGGTGACCTGCGGCGTCGCCACCCGGCATCTGGGCACGGACCGATTGCTCGACGCGATCGTCGAAGACCTTCCCTCGCCCGCGCAACATGGTCGCCTCGAGCTCGACGGCATGACGCTCGAGCCTGACCCCGATGCGCCCGTGTGCGCCTACGTGTTCAAGACGCGCGCCGATCCCTTCGCCGGGCGGATCAACCTCTTCCGTGTCTACCAGGGGACGGTGACGGCCGATTCGCATCTGGTCAATCCGCGGGCGCACGTCAAAGAGCGCATCGGGCAGCTGCTCGTGCCCCAAGGCAAGGAGTTCGGACACGCCGATTCCTTTGGACCGGGTGACATCGGGGCTGTCGCCAAGCTCAAGGAGACCCGCTCAGGCGACTGGCTGGCGACCAGCGACACGCCGCTGTCCATGCCGGCGACCGAATTGCCCGCGCCCGTGATGGCGTTCGCGCTGCAAGCCGACGGCGAGGAAGAGAAGGTCTTCAACGCTCTGCACCGGTTGCAGGAAGAAGATCCGACGATCGATCTGCACCGTGATGTTCAGACCGGCGAGCAGATCGTCGCGGGGCTTTCACAACTGCACGTCGAAGTCATCGTCGAGCGGCTGAAGTCTCGCTTCGGGGCCCAAGTCGCCCTGCGCCCGCCGCGCGTTCCCTACCAAGAGACCGTTACCACCGCCGCGAAGGGGCATGGCCGGCACAAGAAACAGTCCGGCGGACGCGGCCAGTTCGGAGACTGCCACATCGCGCTGGAGCCGCTGGCCGGCGGCGAATTCGAGTTCCTCAACGAGATCAAGGGCGGAGCGATTCCGGGGAGCTTCATTCCCGCGGTCGAGAAGGGCATCCGCGAGGCGCTGCGCGCCGGCGTGGTGGCAGGCCATCCGGTCACCGGTGTGCGCGTCAGGCTGCAGGACGGGGCTTTTCACGCGGTCGATTCCTCGGAGATGGCGTTCAAATCGGCGGGCGCCCTCGCCATGCGTCAAGCGCTCCTCAAAGCCGGGTGCGTGCTGCTCGAGCCGATCATGGCGGTGGTGTTGTCTGTGCCCGATGGCGTCGTCGGAGATGTGATGGGCGACCTCGCGTCCCGGCGCGGACGGCCGCTCGGCACCGAACCGAGCGAAGGAATGACCGACATCCGGGCCGAAGTACCAATGGCCGAGCTGCTGACTTACGCGCCGGTGCTGCGCTCGATCACCGGTGGTCAAGGCCAATACACCATGGAATTCTCGCGCTACGAAGAAGTCCCGTTGCATCTGGCCCAGAAGCTCGCGGACATAGGCGCCGAAGCGCAGGCGGTACGGGCTTGATGCGCTCGCCAGGCCGAGGAGCGGGCCAGCGTTGCTAGCCTGCCCGCCGCGCATGGCCGAGACACGCTCCATCCGAGCCGACTACACGCCCGTCGCTTGCGACGTCTGCGGGCGCACGCTCCTGCGCGGGGAACAGGCGGAGCCGTTTCTCGCCGGCGGGACGCGGCGGCAGGTGTGCGAACTGTGCACACCGAGAGCTCAGCATGAGGGGTGGATCCGGGAAGCAGGCATGGACCGGCTTCAGGCCAGTGCAGCGCGCGGCGAGGGCGGTATTCGCCGGGGTTTTCTCGGACGGTTGCGCGCTCACCGAGACAAGTCCCGCGAGGAAACCTCGCCGGCGGCCGAAACAAGTGCCGAGGTAAGGAGCACGCCGCAACACGAGTTGGTGGCCGACAGCGCTTCCGTTGCGGCTCGGACTCCCGCTCCCGTTGCGGCTCCGCCTCCTGCTCCCGTTGCGGCTCCGCCTCCCGCTCCTGCTCCCGCTTCGGCGCCCGCTTCGGCGCCCGACCGCAACCCGGGCTCAAGGCAACCGCGCCACGTGCGCGCGGTTCCAACGAACGCCGACCTCAAACGCCAGCGGGCGCTCGACCTCTTCAACGCCTCGCCGTTCACCCGGACGGTGAGCGGCGTCGCCCGCTCGTTGGGGCCACCCGACGTCTGCGTGCGGCCGCTCGTGGAACGGCCGAGCGTGGTCACGATCACGGTCATGTGGGAGTTGAGCTGGTACCGGTTCGAGATCGATCTCTCGGACGAGGCGGGCGGTGTCCGGCGCGATGCGCACGGCGCCGAGCTTGACGAGCTCGATCCGGCCGAGCGAGACAGCAACGCCTCCGCCGATCCGCGCGGCGCGCTGCACCTACAAACCGCCGGTTGAGCAGGTTCAAGGCAATCGACGGTGGTGTCGTCCGCCGGTGGCGGACGCACCAACTCCATGGCGCGAGTTGGCAGCCGCCACTATGGCGGGTAGCATTCGCTCATGATCTACAGCGTCGTTCCCAAGGCTCTGGAAGGTGAGCTGCGCGAGCGGCTCGAGACTCACTACGCCGACGAGCCCGGCGTCACCGTCATCGCCGAGCGTCGCCAAGGCGAGCGTCGCGAACAGGCGTCGTCACAGGGGGGCGCTCGTGAGCTACGCGATCGCCGCCGCCGCCGTCCCGGCGACATTCCCGAGGTCGTCGTCTAAGGCGACCGGTCCGAGGAGGGGGCGCGGTTTCCGGCGCCCGCAGCTTCCCGCGGGAACGAGTGCTCTGCCGAACGGGCATGTGGGCGCACTGCGCGCGGGGCAACATTGAACGAACATCAGATATCGCTCGTCGTGCTCTCACGTGACAGAGTCGACGAGCTGTTGATGACGCTCGAGCGCTCAAGGCAGCTCCCGGAGCGCCCGCCCGTGCTGGTCGTCGACAACGGATCGTCAGATGGCTCGCCCGCGCGTGTCGCGGATCGTTACCCGGAAGTGCGCGTGATCTCGCTGCACGAGAACCTCGGCGCCGCAGCCCGCAACCTCGGCGTACGCGCGGCTGCCACGCCATACGTTGCTTTCGCCGACGACGACTCCTGGTGGAAGGAAGGCGCGCTCGCCCGGGCGGTGCAGACGCTCGAAGAGAACCCGAGCGTGGCCCTTATCGCGGCACGTGTGCTCGTCGGCGAAGAAGAGCGGATCGAACCGACTTGTGAGCTTATGGCCGCGTCGCCGCTGCCGGCCGCGGCGGGGCTCTCGGCTCCGCGGATCCTCGGTTTCGTGGCTTGTGGTGCGGTGGTTCGCCGCGAAGCGTTCCTGCAAGCCGGCGGCTTTCATCCGCGCTTTGGCGTTGGGGGAGAGGAAGCGCTGCTGGCGACGGACCTGTCGCGCCTGGGCTGGGATCTCGTCTACGACGAGCGGCTGGTTGCTCATCACCATCCGTCTCCGAGACGCGATCGGCGCGAACGCCGCACGATCCAGGCGCGCAACGACTTGTGGTTCGCTTGGCTGCGGCGGCCGCTTCGTCGAGCCTCTGCGACGACGGCAAGGACAGGCCTCAAAGCGCTGCGTGATCCTGCGGTGGCTTCGGGCTGCTTGCGCGCGGTCGCCGGTCTCCGGTGGGTGGTGGCGCAGCGGCGGGTGGTGCCGCCGGCCCTCGCAGCCGACCTCGACCGGCTGGAAGCCTGAAGTCAGCCGAGCTTGATGCTGCCGGGAACCAGGACCGTCCCGGGCAGGCCTTCGACGGTGACGACCGCCTGCACTTCGAGTGTCTCGTCGCCTCTGAGCTCGCCCGTAGCGATCCGCTCGCGGACGGCCTTTTCGATTTCGCGCTGAGTCGTCACGCCGACCTTCTTGAGGAACTTGCGGGTCGACATGTTGAAAGTCTCTTCGTCCACGCTCACTCCTTCGGCAGTCAAGGACGTACGAGGATACGGCGAATCACTCGTTCGGGGCGTGGACGAGAGAGCGCTGAGGGTCGTTCCGGTTGGCGCGCTCAATGGAGCCGCCGTGCTCGCTCACCCGGCGGTCTGCGGGTTCTCCTCTCGGGTTCGGAACGAGACGGGGGAGGGCCATGGCTGGCAACCGAAGTGCCAACGCTCGCACTGAGCTGCCCCGCTGTCGCCGTGGCTGGGAAGCTCAAAGGCCAGAGGGCTGGACCACCGCTGAGGCCCGCGCTGCCGGGGTAGGAGCAACACATGAGCCCAGAGGCATCAGAAGGCATCGCCGGCAAGGCGCGCCAGGCCATCGCCAAGATCAAGCCGGGGGCCACGGAGGCGCAGCGGTCGTTGCCGATCCGCGGGTCAGCCGACGACATCCGCGCGGGCTGGGAGCACCCCGAGCTCCGCTCCGCGATCCTGCAGGACATCCCGGTGGCCAACGCGCACCTCGCCGTCGGCGACGAGGACCGCGACTGGGGCCGCACGACGACGCTCAGCCTCGAGCTGACGCAGGCGATGCCGGAACTGGCCACCCACGTCCTGGCCGGCAAGGCGCTGCGCCGCCTGAAGTCGCTCACCGAGACGGGCGAGATCCAGAACACCGACTTCAACCCGTCCGCCCGCGCCGACGCAGGGGAGCCGACACGGTGAGGGCTCTCTGCTGGATGGGCATCAACAAGCTGGAGGTCCAGACGGTCCCCGACCCGCGGATCGTGAACCCGCACGACGTGATCCTCAAGGTCCGGCTGACCACCACATGCGGGTCGGACCTGCACCTCATCGACGGCTACATCCCGACGATGCGCGAGGGCGACGTCATCGGCCACGAATACATGGGCGAGGTCGTCGAGGTCGGGCGTGAGGTCCGCAAGCTGAAGGTCGGCGATCGCGTCGTCGTGCCGTCGTTCCTCGGCTGCGGCAAGTGCTGGTACTGCGACAAGGACCTCGCGTCGCTGTGCGACAACACACATCCGAAGCCGGATTTCGCTGAGCCCGTCCTCGGTTACCCCCCCGCCGCCATTCCGGGCTACAGCCACGCGTTCAGCGGCCTGGCCGGCTCGCACGCCGAGTACATCCGCGTCCTGCACGGCGACTACAACTGCTTCCACCTCCCCGAGGGAATCACCGACGAGCAGGCGCTGTTCCTCTCGGACTCCGTGCCCACCGGGTGGACGGGCGCGGACTTCTGCGAACTGAAGCAGGGCGACACGGTCGCCGTCTGGGGCTGCGGCGCCGTCGGGCTCATGGCGATGCGCAGCGCGCAGCTCATGGGCGCCGAGCGCGTGATCGCGATCGACCGGCTGCCCGAGCGGCTCGCGCTGGCGCGCGACAGGATCGGCGCGGAGACGATCGACTACGAGGACGAGGACTCAACGCTGGAGCAAATCCGCGAGCTGACCGGCGGCCGCGGGCCGGACGCCTGCATCGAGGCGGTCGGCATGGAGGCTCACGGCACCGGGCCGCAGTACGCTTTGGACCGCGCCAAGCAGGCGCTGCACCTGCACACCGACCGCGGCAGCGCGCTGCGCGAGGCCGCGATCGCGGTGCGCAAGGGCGGCATCCTGTCGGTCGTCGGCATCTACGGCGTCATCGACAAGTTCCCGTTCGGCGTGCTGACCAACAAGGGCATCACCATGCGGACCTCGCAGCAGCCGGGGCAGCGCTACATGCCGGACATGATGGCCGCCGTGCAGCGCGGCGACCTCGATCCCTCGTTCCTGATCAGCCACCGCATGTCGCTCGAGGAGAGCCCGCACGGCTACGACCTGTTCAAGAACAAGAAGGACAACTGCATCCGCGCCGTGTTCGCCCCGTAGGCCGGTCCACGCCGTCCAAGATCGACCTGCGCTCGGCACCGTCGAAGAAGGCTTAGGAAGGCAGGTCGCTCAGGCGTAGTGGGAAGGTCCTCGCCAGCGACAAGGCGCAGCCGGTGATGGTGATGACGCCGGTGTACTGGTCCCGTCAGCGGCGAGGGCACTAAGGTCCGGGTCAACGAGACTCCGGGAGGGTCGGGATGGGCCACCAGCACGATACCGAGATGCATCACGTAGGCGATGATCTGCCGAGCATGAGGTCGATCGCGGAGCAGAGCGTCGAGGAGCTCGGGGGCCGAGGGAGCGTGCTCGCGATCATGCGACGCGAGCACGGCGAGCTCGAGGAGTTGCTCGAGCGCATGACCCACACCTCGGGCGACGAGCAGGACGAGCTTCTGACTCGCCTGTGGCGCCTCGTGTTTCCGCACGCGTATGCCGAGGAGACGGTGATCTGGCCGGCCATCCGCGCCGTCTCAGGCGAGGGCGACGAACTTACGTTGCATATCGAGGAGGGGCACCAGAAGCTCAGCGAGCTCACCGCCGAACTCGACCGCACCCGCCCTGGCGATCCTGGGCGGGATGCCATCGTCGCCGAAGTGGTCGCCGAGTTGCGGCTGGACGTGCGCGAGGAGGAGGACGTCCTGCTACCTCGGTTGCAGGCCGGTACAACGCCGAAGCAGTTGCGGCGCCTCGGGCGGATGTGGCAGGTCGTGCGGCGTACCGCGCCGACGCGCCCGCACGCCGTCGTCTCGCGCCGTCCGCCCGGCAACGTCATCGCGGCCGTTCCGTTGTCGCTGCTCGACCGCTCCCGCGACGCCCTTGACCGCGTCGCACGCCGCAACGACGGCCGCGCCCGCGCTCGCGCCGAGAAGGCAAGCCGTGCGCTCGCCAAGGCGGCAGGGGCGATTGAGCGACTCCCGCCCGTGCGGCGCGGTGAGCGTGGCAGGACGCGTCCCGGTCGGTGGACCGTGCATCGCTGGTTGACCAGGGAGTTCGCCGCCAAGCAGCAGTCGACGGGACGTCGAAAATGACTCGGTCCGCGCGGTTTGCACCCATGTAGTTGGCCCGGTCGAGGCTGAGGTGGCGAGTCGCGCTACATCGGCTCGCGGTATCGAGAGAAGCCTCGTTGAGAGGAACCCATAGGGGGCTGTAGGGGTCTGTAGGCCGCGTGCCGACGCAGGGGTGAGAAGCGGAATCGGGGCGTCTGAGAGCGCCGTTCCGTGCTCCTTTGCCGTACTCCCTCAGCGCGGCGGCACAGCGAGAACGTTCCCGAAACAAGAAAACCCTGCGGGTGCAGGGTTTTCTTGTTGAAGCGGCTGAAGGGATTCGAACCCTCGACCTTCTGCATGGCAAGCAGACGCTCTAGCCAGCTGAGCTACAGCCGCACGGGTGCGAATAATAGCGATGTCAGGACTGCGAGCGCTGCGCCGGCCACGCGACGATCCGCAATTGGTCGGTTGGCCGCTCCTTGCCCTGCCACAATCGGATGCAATGGCGAAAAGTCCCTCTCCGACCGAACGGCGAGCTCGCACCCCTCTGCATCGCCCAACCGACGCGGGCAACAAGAAGGCGGGCAAGCGCCGCGGCCCCTCGCGCCAGCTCCTGGTGTTCTTGTTGATCGCCCTGGCGGCCAACTATTTCGTCGTGTCGGTGATCGCGCCTGACAAGCCCAAAGTGGCCAAAGTCGAATACAGCCCGTTCTTCTTGCAGCAGGTGCGCGCGGGCAACGTCGAGCGGGTTTCGCCGCAAGGCACCACCGTCGAAGGACGCTTTGAGAAGGCAGTTCGGCCACCGAAGCCCGAAGAAGTGGAGAAGCAGCCCGAAGCGACGCGCGCGTTTGAGACCGAGGTGCCCGTCTTCGTAGACGGGGGCGACCTCGAACGTCTGTTGATCGCCAACGACGTCGTCATCGATCCCGAGCCGATCAACAACGGCCGTGGCCTGGTGCTCAACCTCCTGCTCGGCTTCGGCCCGGTGCTGCTGCTGGTCGGGCTGTTCCTCTTACTCGCGCGCAAAGCCGCCGGCGGGCAGATGGGCGCCCTCGGCGCTTTCGGCCGCTCACGGGCACGGCGCGTCGAGGGCAGTGAGCAGAAGATCACTTTCAAAGACGTCGCCGGCATCGACGAAGCGGAATCGGAGCTGGTCGAGATCGTCGACTTCCTGAAGAATCCCTCGCGCTACCAGAAGCTCGGTGGCCGCATTCCGCGGGGTGTCTTGCTTTCCGGTCGCCCTGGAACCGGCAAGACGCTGCTTGCACGCGCCATCGCGGGTGAAGCCGGCGTGCCGTTCTTTTCTGCTTCGGCGTCGGAGTTCGTGGAAGCGATCGTCGGCATCGGAGCCTCGCGCGTGCGCGACCTCTTCCAACAAGCCAAGGAAGCCGCTCCCGCGATCATCTTCGTCGACGAGCTCGACGCCATCGGGCGCTCACGTTCCGGAGCGTCGAACCTCGGCGGCAACGACGAGCGCGAACAGACGCTCAACCAGATCCTCACGGAAATGGACGGCTTTGAGTCCGACGCCGCCGTGATCGTCCTCGCCGCCACCAACCGTCCCGAAGTGCTCGACCAGGCTCTGCTGCGTCCCGGGCGCTTCGATCGGCGCATCACCGTGCCGGCTCCGGACAAGGAGGGGCGGCGCAAGATCCTCGTAGTCCATACGCGCTCACTGCCACTCGACCCCGAAGTCGACCTCGGCCGCATCGCCGCCACGACTCCTGGAATGGTCGGCGCCGATCTTGCCAATCTCTGCAACGAGGGGGCCCTGCTGGCCGCGCGCCGTGAGCACGAGAAGGTGCAGATGTCGGACTTTTCCGACGCGCTGGAGAAGATCATCCTCGGCATCCCGCGCGGCATGGTGCTCACCGAGGAAGAGCGCACGCTGACCGCCTACCACGAGGCCGGCCACGCGCTTGTCGGGATGCTCACACCCGGGTCGGATCCTGTCCGCAAGGTGTCGATCATCCCGCGCGGCATGGCGCTTGGTGTGACGCTGTCGTCACCTGAAGCTGATCGCACCAACTACGACTTGCAGCACCTGCTCGGCAAGATCCGCGTGGCGCTTGGTGGCCGCGTCGCGGAGGAAGTGGTGTTCGGGACGATCACGACCGGGGCCGAATCCGACATCCAGCATTTGACCGGCATCGCTCGCCACATGGTCGGGCGGTGGGGGATGAGCGAGGCGATCGGCCCTGTCGCGGTCATCCATTCCGAAGCCGACGGTCCGCTGCTTCCGGGCGCGGCCGAGACTTCAGAGGAAACGCAGCGGTTGGTTGACGCCGAAGTGCGACGCATAGTCGACGAGGCTCATGACGTGGTCCGGCAGTTACTGATCGACAATCGCGTGCGGCTGGACTCGCTGACCGAGGCGCTCCTGCGGGAGGAAACACTTGACCAGGAAGCCGCCTATGCCGCGGCCGGCGTCCCGGCGCCTGATTCGGTCTACGCTCGCCCGATCGCCGCAGGCGCCAACGGCAGCGGCGCCAACGGCAGCGGCGCCAACGGCAGCGGCGCCAACGGCAGCGGCGCCAACGGCAGCGGCGCAGGAGTTCACAGCAACGGCGCAACCGCTGACAGCAACGGCGTAGGAGCCAAGGTCGTCGCTCCGGCGGGCGACGAGCACGAGCAGGCCTCTTAGAGGCTGCGAAAGTCGGAGCCTGACGCTCCCGGCCGAAGATCAGTCAGGTACTTGTGGCTGCGGCGAAGGCTTCGTACGCCTCGGGGCCGAAAAGCCAGAAACGCGCTTCGACTACCTGGGGGTGCGTTTCCATGGATTCCCGCGTGGTCGCGACGGCGATCTTCGCCGCCTCCTCCAGCGGATACCCGTACACGCCGGCGGAGATGGCTGGAAACGCGACGCGCCGACAGCCGTGTTCGGCCGCCAACTCGATCGCGCGCCGGTAGCAGGACGCCAGCAACTGCGCTTCGCCTTGCGTTCCGCCTTTCCAGACCGGGCCGACCGCGTGAATGACGTGACGGGCATGCAAGCGCCCGCCGCCGGTGATCTTCGCGTCGCCAGTGGCGCAGCCGCCGAGCGCTCGGCACTGTTTAAGCAGTTGGCGGCCGGCGGCGCGGTGGATCGCACCGTCCACGCCACCGCCACCGAGCAGGCTCGAATTCGCGGCGTTGACGATGGCGTCGGCTTCGGTATCCGTCGTGATGTCGCCGCGATGCAGCGTCACGCGTCCCATGTCGGTTCCAATCTCAAGTCGAGGACGTCGCGACTGCCAAGACGGCAGACAGACAAGGCGCCGACCAGAATCGAACTGGTGTACACGGCTTTGCAGGCCGCTGCGTAGCCACTCCGCCACGGCGCCGGGGGCATGGAAGAAGCCATTCTAGGTGTTTGCGGCTCGGCGGCTCTCTCGTGCGCCGGCTTACGGGTCGCGCTCAGTCGTTCCAATCCGGCGCCCAAGCCGGATCGAACTCGCGGCGGTCCTTGGGAAGCGCGTCGATCGCTTGGCGATCTTCTGGCGTCAGCTTGAGATCGACTGCCTGGAAGTTCGCGACGCGGTTACGGTGACTGGCCGCCTTGGGAACCACGCAGACATGCGGCTGGGCGAGCAACCATGCAAGCGCGACTTGTCCTACGCCGGTGTTGTGGCGCTCGGCAATGACCGACAGCGTCGGGTCGCCGAAGATCTTGCCGTGCGCCAAGGGGGCGTAAGCGGTGATCATCACGTCGGCTTCACCAGCGATCTGCAGTAGATCATCCTGACCCAGGTACGGGTGGTACTCGACTTGGTCACAAAAGACGGCCGCCAGTGCAACGGCTTCACGCAGCAGCTTGGGCGGAAAGTTCGACACGCCGATCTCGCGAGTCAAGCCGCGCTCACGCAGCTCGCTCAGCGCGGACAGTGAGTCCTGCAGCGGGACGCCGGGGTTGGGCCAGTGCAACAGCAGCAGGTCGACGTAATCGGTATCGAGCTCACGCAGCGAGTCCTCGGCCGCGCGTCGTAGACGCTGGGGCTCGAAGTCGTCCATCCAGATCTTCGTGGTGAGAAAGACATCCTCTCGCGCGACGCTGCTGCGCTTGACTCCAGCACCCACCTCGCGCTCGTTTCCGTACGCGCGTGCCGTATCGATGTGCCGGTAGCCGATGTCAAGCGCGTCAGCCACCGCATCGACGCATTCATCGCCCGTCAACTGCCATGTCCCCAGACCGAGTCGCGGAACGGTTCGGCCGCGGATCTGGAGGCTGTGGGACGGTGTTCCTTCGCTTGTCATTGCGGCCGCCTTACCCATGGAGAGCGTCCCGTATAGCGCTTCTGTGCGGTGTGCTCGTTCCTGTGGTTCGACCATTGCGTGGGTTGGCCGTACGCAGTCCACGAGAAGGCTTTGGCTGCGCCCATGGCGGTATGCGGGCGAAGCCGCCCCAGCCGGCGCGACGCCAACGCGAGACCCATCGGCGAAGCGGGGGGTGCTACCTTGTGCCCGTCCCAGGGCGATTAGCTCAGCTGGGAGAGCGCCTGCTCGACAAGCAGGAGGTCACTGGTTCGAGCCCAGT
>JADDQZ010000031.1 GCA_016781085.1 Actinomycetota bacterium | reverse complement strand
CCTCTTCCTTATCAGAGAAGCGCTCTAACCGACTGAGCTAATCGCCCGCAGCGGCGAAGGATAGCGATGCGCGATGAGTCAGGGCGCACGGTCACATGCACTCCGATCGGCGTCGGGAACGCTGATTCGCGTCACTTTGGGGGCTACGCGCACGAGGCGCTTCCGCGGGAGAATCGGCTAGGCGGCACGCGACGAAGGGACTGTCGCAAACAGTCGCTCTGCCGCCGCGCGGGCGTCTTCGAGTGAGTCGAATTGCAGCGCTACACGGAATCCCGAACCTCGCGGAGTGACCTCGACGGAGCTGCCGAGCGGCGCGAAACGGTCCTTCAGGTCCGCCGCTGCAGCCTCCTGGTCGGGGTTGAACCGGCGGCGTGCCCGTGTAGCCGGTTGCCCCTGGCCGGTTTCGGCAATGCGCGCGCGGCGCTCGGTTTCTCTGACTGTCCACTGCTCAGCAGCAGCCGCACGCGCGAGCCGGCGCCGCTCTCCGTGGTCAGAAGACGTCAGGAGCGCGCGCCCGTGTCCTTCGGTGAGAACGCCACGCTCCAGCATGTCGAGGACCTCGTCCGGGAGGTCGAGAAGCCGAATCAGATTCGACACGGCGACCCGCGACCGACCCACGCGACGACCCACCTCCTCGCGCGTTAGGCCCAGTTCCTCTACGAGGATCCCGCACGCCCGCGCTTCCTCGACGGGATTGAGGTCCTCACGCGCCATGTTCTCGATCAGCGCGACTTCGAGGGTCTCAGCATCATCGTGGGGACGCACAAGAGCCGGGATGGTGCTCAGACCGGCGAGTTGCGCGGCCCGCCACCGTCGCTCTCCCGCGATCAACTCGTACGCTCCGCCCAACACGGGACGAACGAGGACCGGTTGCAGCACGCCACGCTCGCGCACGGACTCGGACAGAGCCACCAAGGAATCCTCGTCGAAGGCGCGCCGTGGTTGTTGGGGATTGGCGGATATCAAATCGACCGGTAGGTCCCTGAGTTCTGGCGCGTCGTTGGCGCCGGTTGTGGCCATCGGGGTGAGGATCGCCGCGAGGCCGCGTCCCATTCCACGATTATCAGGCACGCGCGGCGACCTCCTTGGCTAGCTCGAAATATGCGGTCGCGCCGGAGCTGTGAGGGTCATGATGGATCACAGGGCGGCCGTAGCTCGGCGCCTCGCCCAAGCGGACGTTGCGAGGGATGACGGTGTCGAAGACCAGCGAAGGGAAGTGCCGGCGGACTTCGCGTTCCACGTCTTGGCTCAGTCGCGTGCGCGAATCGTGCATCGTCAGCAACATGCCGGCAATAGTCAGACGGGGATTGAGTTCTCGTTGGATCAGTGAAAGCGTGTCGAGCAGGCCCGCCAAGCCCTCGAGGGCGAAGTATTCGGTTTGGACGGGCACGATCACGCGATCCGCGGCGACCAATGCGGCAACAGTCAGGGCGCCCAAGGAGGGCGGGCAGTCGAGCAAGACGTACTCGTAATCCGTCCGTAAGGGCGCTAAAGCCTCGCGAATGCGTTGCTCAGCACCCGCCACACGTGGCAGCTCCATGCTGGCGGCGGCTAGGTCCGGCGTCGACGCCAGTAAGGACAGACGCGCGACGCTTGTGCTGCGGACGGCTTCTCGCGCCTCCACCTCGCCACTGAGGACGTCGTAGAGCCCGGGCGGCCGGTGGCGGTCGGCTCCTAGCCCTGTTGTCGCGTTTCCCTGCGGGTCCACGTCGACTAGAAGCGTGTCGTAGCCCGCTTCGGCGATGCATGCAGCGACGTTCACCGCTGTGGTCGTCTTGCCTACGCCTCCCTTTTGGTTCGCGATAGCGAAGACGGTGCCCATGTGTCGGAAACGCTACCGGTAGGTGCGGCGGATGCAGCGCGCGGTGTGGCGGAGTGTCGTGAAAAGGGCCTCGGGCGTTTCACATGAAACGCGTCGCTTGGGCGCATCGGCACTGAGCCCGGGACTGGCACGCGCCGTCCGCACCGTCCACGCGCTTGCGGCCGGCGGCGTGACTCCCGAGCTGGTCGAGCGCGACTACTGCCACAACCAGCGTTTCACGTGAAACAGACATCGCTCGGCGATCCTGCGTTGCGATCTTGCCAGCGGCTTTTCTACAGCGGCCGCTTCGTGGCCATCCCGGGACGGCGGGGAAATCCCGCTGGCGTTGGGTCTTTCTTGACGAAGCAAGACAAACGGTGATCCCGTGATCCCGGGAAGGGAGCGACTGGTATGTCCGGCAACGGCGAAAACCCGAGTCGCTCAGCGGCACGCTCGCTACCCCGCAGTTCTTCGTCATCAACTACGCCCTTCCACGCCACCAAGGTGCCACCGACCCGCAGCAACGGAGCGGCGTACTCGCACAGCACACCGAGGGGAGCCACCGCCCGCGCCGTCACCACATCGCACGCCTCCCGACCCGACGACCAGCTCTCTGCGCGCTCACAGGCGACTTCGAGATTGGAGATCTGCACCTCCGCGGCCAAGATGCGGATCCACTTGCACTTGCGCGTGACGCTCTCGACGGCGACCACACGCGCGTCCGGTAGCGCGATCGCGAGCACGGCGGCTGGGAATCCCGCGCCCGCACCCAAGTCGGCGATCAACCGAGCCTCCCGAAGAGCCGGCACCACGAGTCCGCAGAGGGAATCAGCGACGTGGATATCGACCGCACGCTCGGGGTCGCGCACCGTAGTGGAAGCGGTTGGATCCGCCGCTAGAACGGCCAGCACCCGCTCCAGACTCGTGAGTTGCAGCTCATCGAGCCCGTACTGCACCGCCAACTCACGCAGGCGTGCCGCGCCCGCGCGTTTCACATGAAACGGTTTGGCCGTACCACGAGATGACGATTGGGCTCCGTTCCCTCGGAGCCTGTCTCGACGTCACCGCGGCTCTTGAGGTACTCGTGCACAAGCTTGCGATCGTTGGCGCCCATCGCGTCTAGCGCTACTTCCTGCTGCGTGTCGACTGCACGCTGCGCGGCATCATCCGCCTGCCGCTCAAGCGCTTCGCGTCGGCGGTCGCGATAACCCGCCGCGTCGACCACGACCCGCCGACGCTCGGTCCCATGGCCGGCGACCTTGTACGCCAGGTGTTGCACCGCGTCGATCGTCTGACCATGACGGCCGATGAGCAAGCCCAGGTCGTCGCCGCGAACCTCCGCGTCGATCGCATCGCCGTGTTCGTGGACGGACACTTCGGCCCGTAGACCGAGGCCCTCCACGACGACTTCGAGTAGCTCTCGTACCCGCTCGCCGGCATCTTCGTGTCCGCCCGCGCTCACCGTCGCCGCCCTGATCGCTTCTTCTTGCGTCGGGGCGGGGGAGGAGGGGTCGCCCGTGGTCCTGCAGGCGCCGTCACCAGCTCTCCAGTGCCAGCCGCTGCCGGCGCCGGGCGCAGGCGCCCCAGTCCGGCGACGTTCTCTCCCTCGTCAGGCTTTTCCGGTGGCTTCATCGGCCCGAGTGTCTTGTTGATGATCACCTGCTGGACGATGGTCCAGAGGTTCGTCGTGATCCAGTAGACGAGCAGCCCGGCGGGGAAGTTCAGAATGAAAGGGACGAACACGAAAGGAAGCGCCATCATCACGTAGCGCTGAGTCTTGTCCGCAGTCGATTGGACCATCGACAGCAACATGGAGAACAGCTGCGAAGCGACGTAGAGGACCACGAGCACGATCAGCACGCCGCCGGTCGCTTCGCTCGTCAAATCTGGGATGAAGAGGAAACTCGACGCCTCCGTCGACCCGCAGGCCACGGGATCATCAAGGCGCCCTTGCTGCTTCTCAGGGCAGATGTCGACGCGCAAGTCGTCTTGCAGCATGAAAAAGAGGGCCATGAAGACCGGGAACTGAGCCACCAGCGGCAGGCAGGAAGCCGCCGGATTGACTTTGTTGCTCCGGTAGAACTTCATGACTTCCTGATTCAGTCGCTGCGGGTCGTCCTTGTACTTGGCGCGCAGCCGCGTCATTTCAGGCTGCAACAGCGCCAAATTGCGCATCGACTTGATGGACTTCAGCGACAGCGGCAGCAGCAGCGCGCGGACGATGACCGTGAGCGCGACGATCGCCATACCCCAGCCCAGTCCCAGGCCGTGCAGGGCTACCAGCACCCACTCAAAGGCGTCGATCAGCGGTTGGAGTACGTTCGCTAGCGGAAACACGGGCTAGAAGTCTGACGCAGGCGGAATGGGCGAGCTGTGGCGTGGGGCGAAGAGGGTCTGAGCCGACACGGGGTCATAGCCTCCATGGCTCCACGGGTTGCAGCGGAGCAACCGCCAGATCCCCAGAGCCAGCCCGCGCAGTATGCCGTACTCGACAATCGCCTGTCCCGCGTACTGCGAGCATGTCGGGTAGTACTTGCAGCGCGCCGGTAGAAGTGGCGAAACCATTCTCTGGTACGCGCGCAGCGGCAAGAGCGCGACTCGGACGGAGAACTTCATGCTGTGCTCATTCTGAGCCCGATCTTCTGCGTCGTGACGACAGCGCTTCCACGAGCTCGGCTAGCGCAACGCGGACACCGGCCATGCCGTCGCGTTCATCGAGCTCGCGCACGGCGGGGCGGGCCACGACGACATAGTCCGTATCCGTGGGCAGACAGGCCGCTTCCAACCGGAAAGCTTCGCGCAAGACACGCTTGAGGCGTGAACGCTCGACCGAGCCCCCGACGCGCTTGGAAACCGACAGCCCGAGCCGCGGCTCCGACGACACGGCGTCGTCGCTACGTGCGAACTCGTAGAGCACGAGAAAGCGATTGGCCTTGGACCGGCCTTGGCGATAGACCCGCTCGAACTCGGCGCTGCGAGACAGCCGCCGTTTGCGTCCGCGCCCGTCGCTCGGGCGGCCCGACACTAGACCGTCAGCCGTTTGCGGCCCTTGTCACGCCGGCGCTTGAGGACGAGCCGGCCAGCACGGCTGCTCATCCGCTCACGGAAACCGTGGGTACGTGCGCGCTTGCGCTTCTTGGGCTGGTAGGTGCGCTTCATAAGAGGAGGGGCGGCACGGTTGAGGAGAGGGCGTGCGCCGACCGCGACGGACAAGGATACACATCCGTTCAGGCTGCGCTCGACCGCCGTCGGACCCTGTCGCCTGATCGGCCCGCGACGGCGGTCCCAAACCGGTCGGAGTCACGCGGGCGACCGGCGTCCCGGACCACCCGCGACAAGTTACCCGCGTTTTGCTGCAAATCCGGCTCGAGCGGTGCCGCAAGGCTGGTTTTGAGTCCCGCTCCGTTGTTATATTCGCCGGCGTCCGGGCCGCACTCGTGGCCCTCCTCGGAAGCGCTGTTTCGCAGAACCCTCCTGCCGGAGGGTGATTCCCGCACGCCCGTGCTCGACGACCCCGACCATCAACCTTGGACACGTTTCCGTAACGAGCTACGAGCCTCGGTTCCCGAGCACAGCTGGGACGTCTACCTCTGCGACCTGGAGCTCAGCTCGACCAGTTCCACGGACTTGGTCCTGAAAGCGCCCGCCCAGCACCGCGACTTCATCCACGCGCGCTATGCGCGCCTGCTGCACGCATGTGCCGAAGCGGCCTTCGGGCGACCCGTCAACGTCACGGTGGTCCACCAAGGCACGGGCGATCTGCCCGAGCCGGCTGCCATGACTGCGAGCGCTGCGCCAAGCCGCTCCGGCCTCCCGCCGAATCCCCGTCTTACTTTCGACCAGTTCGTCATCGGCAGCTGCAATCAGTTCGCCCATGCCGCCGCGCTGGCCGTCGCTGAGATGCCCGGCTTGACCTACAACCCGCTTTACATCTGCGGTGCACCAGGTCTAGGTAAATCACACCTGCTTCATTCCGTCGCCAACTACGCCGCCGACCACGGCGACAATCTCGCGATCCAGCTCACGACCGCCGAGACGTTCACGAACGAGTTCCTCGGTGCGCTCCGAGGCAGTGGCGACATGGCCGCCTTCAAAGACGCCCACCGGGGCGTCGATCTCCTGCTCGTTGACGACGTCCAATTCCTGCAGAGCAAGGCGCGCACCGAGCAAGAGTTCTTCCATCTCTTCAACGAACTGCATCAGTCCGGTGTCCAGATCGTGCTGACTTCCGACCGCCCGCCCCGTGACCTCGATGCGCTGGAAGCGCGCTTGCGAGAGCGCTTTGAAGCTGGTCTGGTCTGCGAGGTGCTTGCGCCCGACGTCGGAACGCGCATGACCGTACTGCGCAAACGGGTCCTGCAAGACGATCTGGATCCGATCGATCCCGCGGCACTCGAAGCGATCGCCGAGCGCGTGCACGACAACGTTCGCGCGCTCGAGGGGGCGCTTATCCGTGTAGTCGCCTTCGCGTCGCTGACCGGTAGAGAAGTCACCCCCGCGCTAGCCGAAGAGGTGTTGGGCACGCAGTATCCGTTGTCGACACCACCGCGCAGCTCCATCGAAGACATACAGGAGCGGGTCTGCGCAGCCTTTGGGATCACCCGTGACCAGATGCTCTCCGCGACGCGGATGCCCGCCATTGCGCGTGCTCGCCAGCTCGCCATGTTCCTTGCGCGCGAGCTGACCGGCGAGAGCCTGCCGGCCATCGCGGCTGCCTTCGGCGCGCGCAGCCACACAACGGTGCTGCACGCTTATCGCAAGGTTTCACAGCGACTGCCGGCAGACACCGAGACCGCACAGCTTGTCGACAGGATCACGGCCGACATCGCGGGACTGTGATCGCGACCGGAGGAACTGCGAGACTGAACAGGTTCTCGACAGCCATCCCGACGAGCAGAACCTCGCGCTCAGCAAGGTCTTACGCGGTTATGCACAGACCGACACCCCTTATGACTGCTTGAACTAAAGAGACACAGTCTTCGAGCGAAAGAACTTCGATCCGATGAAGATTTCAACCAAACGCGACGCGCTGTTCACGCAGCTTCAGACCGTCACCCGTGCTGCTTCCACGCGAAGCGCGGTCCAGACCCTTTCCGGGGTTCTGCTCGTCGCCGAGGACGGACGGATCGAGATGCGCGCAACCGACATGGAGATCGGTCTGCGCGTGCCGCTTGAAGGGGAAGTGCAACGGCCGGGAAGCCTCGTCCTTCCGGCGCGTCTGCTGGTCGATGTCGTCCGCGCGCTGCCGGGAAGTGACGTGTCGCTGGAGTTGCGGGGTGCCGAGCAGGATGTCGAGATCCGCGCGGGAGCTGCGACTTTCCATATACGCACACTCCGCGCGGAAGACTTTCCGCCTCTACCGGAAGTCGATGCCGACGGCCAGGTCTCCGTACCGGCACGAGCTTTCGTCGAGACGATCCAGAAGGTGGCCCGCTCGGCGTCGCGTGACGAAACCCGGCCGGTACTAACGGGCATTTTGGTATCGGCGTCAGAGGACTCGCTGCGGATGGTGGCGACCGATTCCTATCGCCTGTCAGTCAAGGAAACGCAGTTGGAAGCGCCACTGGAATCCGGGTTCGAGGCCAACGTGCCCGCTAGGGCGTTGCAAGAGCTCGCGCGGATCGTCGGCCAGACCGAGACAGAGTCGTTGGTCGCGTCTGTGCGCAGCAACCAGGTCGTGTTCGAAGCCGACGGCGTTGTGTTGTCGTCGCGGCTGATCGACGGCCAATTCCCCAACTACCGCCAGCTCCTGCCTGATTCCTACGAGCATTCCCTTGAGTTGGTCGGGGCGGAGATCACCGAAGTGGTGCGCCGTATCTCGCTACTTGCCCAGAAGAACGCGCCGTTGCGGCTGGCCTTCTCCGAAGGCGAGCTGACGGTGTCTGCGCGGACCCCGGACGTCGGTGAGGCGAGCGAGACGGTGCCGGTGCCGTTCGCGGGCGAGCCGTTGGAGATCGGCTTTAATCCCGATTTCTTGCGCGACGGGCTTGAAGCCGTCGATTCAGGCGATGTGGCCCTGAAGTTGATTTCGCCGTTGCGCCCGGGTCTGATCGAAGCAGCCGACGGCAGCGGGTTTCTTTATCTCCTCATGCCCATCCGCCTCAACGTCTGAGCGTGAGGTCCGCCGTCCGTGCGCGTGATCGGCCTGACCGCGAGGAACTTCCGCTGCTACGAGACGGCTGAAGCGACGCTCGGGTCAGCGCTGACTGTGGTCTTCGGCCACAACGGCGCAGGGAAGACGAATCTGCTCGAAGCGCTCTACTTCGCTTGTACGGGGCGCTCGTGCCGTACGTCCAATGAGCGGGAGGTGGTTCGCTTCGGATCAAGCTTCACGCGTCTGCATCTGACGTGTGGGGACAGTGCGCAGCAGCACGAGATATCGGTCGGCTTCGAACCGGGCCAGCCCAAACGCTTGCAAGTGGACGGATCTCCGGTGGAAAGGCTGGTCGAAGTCGAGACCCGGCCGCTGGTGAGCGTCTTTCTGCCTGACCGGCTGGAGTTGATCGCGGGACCACCAGCGCTGCGCCGTGGTCATCTCGACCAAGTGGCGGCTGCTCTTTGGCCCGCGCGCCGAGCGACTCGTACGTCCTACACGAGTGCGCTGGCACAACGCAATGCGCTGTTGTCTTCGATCAGGAGTGGCCGAGCCGGCCGTGGATCGCTGCCGGCGTGGGATGCGGAACTAGCGCGTCACGGCATCGCATTGATGGCCGACCGCCAGGAGTTGGTCGACCGGCTCGGACCAGTGTTCCAGGAACTGGCGAACACGCTTGGCTTACAAGGCGACGCACAGTTGCGCTACCGGCCGCGCTCGAAGGCCACCACCGTGCAGGGGCTCACCGATGAGCTCAGCGCGCGGGTGACCGAAGACCTGGAACGGGGGTTCTCAAGCCACGGTCCACACCGCGATGATCTGGTGTTCCAGCGAAGCGATCGCGATCTGCGCGCTTATGGTTCCCGTGGACAACAGCGGCTGGCGTTGCTGGCACTGCTTTTGGCGGAGCGCGAGGAGATCCGCATGACCCGCGGCACAGCGCCGCTGATGCTGCTCGACGACGTCATGAGTGAGCTAGACGCCGATCGTCGGATAGCCCTTTGCGAACTCTTGCTGGCCGGTGGGCAAAGCGTGGTCACGACCACCGATCTAGCCCACGTGCCCGCGTCCGATCGCGAGGATGTCGTACGGATGGAGATCCAGGACTGTGCGATCCACCACGCGTTTGCCGCAGGACGAGAGCATGAAGCGACGGCGTAGTCCTCGGCCGATTGCCGAGCCGTTGGAACTGCTCACCAGTCGGCTTGCTCCGGCGACGTTGCTCGCGGAAGTCCAGTCGGTATGGCCGAAAGCGGTGGGAGAGGGCTTCGCGGCCTACGGGCAGCCGGTGTCCGAGCGCGACGGAGTGGTCACCGTGGGGTGCGTTTCTGCCGTCTATGCCCACGACCTCTCCTTGATGACCGATCAGACGCTGGCGGCCGTCAACGCTGCCCTGGGGCGGCCGGCGGTCCGCAAGCTGCGCTTCACCGCCCGAGCACCGTCGCGATAAGCCGGTTCTGCTCCGTTGCCTGCCCGTGACTTCCTGCGCCACATAGTCCATACACACGCGCGCGGGTATGTCCTCGCGCGTTGGTATCGTTAGACACGAAATTTGCCCCTCGGTGGCGGTATTTGAAGCCCCGCCCACGTCGGGGTCAAGCACGCGTGGGCGGAGGAAGAAGTGGCGGACGACGGATCGCAGAAGCAGTCGAGCTACGGCGCGCAAGACATCACGGTCCTCGAGGGCCTGGAAGCTGTGCGCAAGCGCCCCGGGATGTACATCGGCTCGACAGGCCTGCGCGGCTTGCACCACCTTGTCTACGAGGTTGTCGACAACTCTGTCGACGAGGCGCTCGCCGGCCACTGTGACCGCGTCGACGTCACGATTCACCCCGACGCCTCGGTGACCGTCACCGACAACGGCCGCGGGATTCCCGTAGGGATGCACGAGAAGGAGCAGCGGCCGGCGGTCGAAGTCGTTCTGACCGTCCTGCACGCCGGCGGCAAGTTCGGCGACGGCGGCGGCTACAAGGTTTCCGGCGGCTTGCATGGGGTGGGCGTCTCGGTCGTCAACGCCCTGTCTGACCAACTTCAAGTCCAGGTCAAGCGCGAAGGTTTTACCTGGACCCAGGACTACTCACGCGGAACGCCGCTCGCGCCGCTGGAAAAGGGCGCTCCAACGAGCGAGACCGGGACACAAGTCAAGTTCCGCCCCGACGCCGACATCTTTGAGACGCTCGATTTCGATTTCGCCACGCTCGAGCAGCGGCTGCGCGAGACGGCGTTCCTCACTCGCGGGCTGCATATCTCTATCACCGACGAGCGGGGCGAAGGTCACCATGCCGCCTTCCACTACGAGGGTGGCATCGAGGACTTCGTCGCCTACTTGAACGAGAACAAGGAGCCGATCCAGGGCAAGATCGTCTACTTCCAGGCGGAAGGCTCCGAGGGCGCGGTTGAAGTCGCGATGCAGTGGAACGGGACCTATCAGGAGTCGACGTTCTCCTTCGCCAACAACATCAACACGCACGAGGGAGGCTCGCATATGTCGGGCTTTCGCTCAGCTGTGACGCGGACGCTCAACCGCTATGCCCGCGAAACCGGCATCCTCAAGGAGAAAGACGATTCGCTCAGTGGCGAAGACGTGCGCGAGGGCCTGACGGCGGTCATCTCGGCGAAGCTGCAAGACCCGCAGTTCGAGGGACAAACGAAGACCAAGCTCGGCAACCCGGGGATGGAGGGCTTCGTCGCGTCGGTTGTGAATACGGGGCTAGCCCAGTTCCTGGAGGAGAATCCGAAGGAAGCCAACGCCATCGTCCGCAAGGCGGTTTCCGCGGCGCAGGCACGGGCGGCGGCGCGCAAGGCGCGTGACGCCACACGTAAGTCGGCCCTGGGCGGCATGGGCCTGCCCGGCAAACTGGCCGACTGCCAGGTACGTGACCCCACGCTGACCGAAGTCTTCATCGTCGAAGGCGATTCCGCTGGTGGCTCGGCCAAGCAAGGCCGCGACCGGACGACTCAAGCCGTGCTGCCGTTGCGGGGCAAGATCCTCAACGTCGAGAAGGCACGCTTCGACAAGGTCTTGCAGAACCAGGAGGTGACGGCGCTGATCACGGCGCTCGGGACGGGCGTTCGCGACGAGTTCGACATCGAGAAGGCGCGATACCACAAGATCATCCTGATGACGGATGCCGACGTCGACGGCGCCCACATCCGGACGCTCATCCTCACGCTGTTGTTCCGCGAGATGCGCGATCTGATCGAGGCCGGCTATGTCTACATCGCCAAGCCCCCGCTCTACAAGCTCACACAGGGCCGCCAAGAGGTCTACATCGAGAAGGAGTCTGAGCTCGAAGCGATCCTCCTCGGCGACAAGCTAGAGAAAGTCGACATCCGCGATCACGACGGCCGTCAGTTCAAGTTGACCGAAACGCGCTGGCAACGCTACACGCGGCTGATCAAGCAATACGAGGGATGGGCCTCGGCGTTGCGGGCCGAACACGGCAACGACACCGTGACGTTCTTGGAGGAATCCCAGATTCTCGACGCGCAGGTGACCGATGTGGAGGGCCTGCTGGCCATCATCCGCCAGGGCGATCCTGAGAACGAGCCGTACACCACGGATCTGGTTTTCGAAGACGACATCGCCGTGTCGATCAAGGCGGTGGAGCGCAAAACCAACATGGCCCGCACCTATCGGCTGCGCCGGTCCCTTTTTGACGAGACCGAATACCGACAACTCGCGCGAGTCCACAACGAGCTGGTGTCACTGGCCGGCACGCCGCCTTTCAAGATCGCACTCGGCGACGAGAAGGAAGAGGCGCTCTCGTTCGAGGAGCTGCGAGGCATGGTGGTCAAGGTCTCGGGCGCCGGCGCGAAGCTCCAGCGCTTCAAGGGATTGGGCGAGATGAACGCCGAGCAGTTGCGCGAGACGACGATGGACCCAGCCACCCGGACGCTCCAACAGGTATCCGTCGACGATGCGGCCGGCGCTGACCTGCTGTTCACGATGCTCATGGGCGACAAGGTCGAGCCCCGCCGTGAGTTCATCGAAGAAAACGCCCGCGCCGCGACCGTAGACGTGTAGGAGGAACTAGACCTTGGCTATTGACCTCCTTTCCGGCGGCAACGTCGAGCCGCGTGGGCTCGAAGAGGAGATGCGCGCCTCTTATCTCGACTACGCGATGTCGGTCATCGTCGGGCGTGCGCTGCCGGACGTGCGGGATGGCTTGAAGCCCGTTCATCGCCGGGTGCTCTACGCGATGTACGAAAGCGGCTTGCAGCCGGGCCGCCCGTACGTGAAGTGCGCGCGCATCGTCGGCGACGTGATGGGCAAGTACCACCCGCACGGCGATTCGGCGATCTACGACACGCTGGTGCGCCTGGCGCAGGACTTCGCCATGCGCAACGTCCTGATCGACGGGCAGGGCAATTTCGGCTCGGTGGACGACGATCCCGCGGCGGCGATGCGCTACACGGAAGCGCGGCTGGCCCCGCTGGCCCGCGAGATGTTGCGCGACCTCGACGCGCACACCGTCGACTTTCAGCCCAACTACGACGGTCGCGATTCCGAGCCCACGGTTCTGCCGGCGCGCTTTCCCAACCTGCTGGTCAACGGATCCTCGGGGATCGCCGTCGGCATGGCGACGAACATCCCCCCGCACAACCTGCGCGAGGCGATCGCCGCCACGATCGCCTACATCGACGACCCGGAGATCTCCATCGAGGGTCTGATGAAGCATCTCAAGGGCCCAGATTTCCCCACGGCCGGGGTGATCCTGGGTGTCTCTGGCATCCGCGAGGCGTACGAGACCGGCCGCGGCCGCGTGCGCGTCCGAGCGCGAGCCCATTCCGAGCCGCTTTCGCACGGCAAGGAAGCGATCATCGTCACCGAGCTGCCGTTCATGGTCAAGAAGGGCGGCGAAGGCGGCCTGGTCAAGAAGATCGCCGACCTCGTCACCGAGAAGAAGCTGTCGGAGATCTCCGACATTCGCGACGAATCCGACCGTCACGGCATGCGGATCGTGATCGAGCTCAAGCGCGAGGCCATCCCCAAGGTGGTCCTCAACAAGCTCTACAAGCACACGCCGATGCAGACGACCTTCGGCGTCAACATGGTCGCTCTCGTCGACAACGTCCCGCGAACGCTGCCGTTGCGCTCGGTGCTGCACAACTACGTCCGCCACCAGCGCGACGTCGTCGTGCGGCGCGCCAAGTACGAGCTGGACCGACTCGAGCGCCGCAAGCACATCCTCGAGGGCCAGCTCATCGCGCTGGACCACCT
>JADDQZ010000058.1 GCA_016781085.1 Actinomycetota bacterium | reverse complement strand
ACTTCAGCGGGCGGCGCTCGCGCCAAGGCGCTCATCGCCTACAACCCCGCGACGCAGCAGGTCCGCTCAGGTCAGCTGGCGCTCGACGCCGGCTTCGAACACTGGCTGTTGAAGTTCGACGGTGTCTCCGGCGACGCGTCTCGGGAGGTTCTCGCTCAACCACAGGGGTACGGCGCCATCGAGCTCGCGTATGCGCATATGGCGCGGGCGGCCGGAATCGAGATGACCGAATGTCGCGTACTCGAAGAAAACGGTCGGCGGCACTTCATGACCCGACGTTTTGACCGCGACGAGCGCGGCGGGCGGTTCCACATGCAGTCGCTGGCCGCACTCGCGCACTTGGATTTCGAGCAGCCGGGAGCGAATTCCTACGAGCAGGCGTTCCAAGTCATCCGCGCGCTCGGGTTGGGAGCGGACGCCGCCGAGCAGCAGTTCCGAAGTATGGCGTTCAACGTCGTCGCCCGCAATCAAGACGACCACGTCAAGAACATCGCCTTCCTGATGAACCAGCACGGCGAGTGGAAGCTCTCACCTGCCTTCGACGTCGCTTACGCCTACAACCCGTCCGGGAATTGGACTTCCACGCACCAGATGTCGCTCGCCGGCAAGCGCGACAACTTCACTCGCGAAGACTTCGACACGGTTGGGCGGCTCGCCGGGCTCAAACGGGCGCGCCGAAGCGCATCCTCGACGAGGTCATCTCCGCTGTCGGTGAGTGGCCGCACTTCGCCGCCGACGTTGATGTCGAAGACAGCGACGTCCGCCGCATCACGCCGGCGTACCGTCTCGACTTCCCAGCTAGGTAGGTCCGCGCATTCAACAAGCACCTCCGCTGGAGCCCCAGTCGCTTGCCCATCAGACACCGATGGCTCGCCGACTCGCTAGGGCGCGTCGCGGACGCTAGAGCCAGCGTCGAACGACCGCGACTGCAGTGTCCGTCCTACACGCAGGCATCGCGTCTAGCTTTGAGGTACCTGAAGCTCAAGCCGTCGGCGTCTCGTTCCTCGAAGAGAGTGATCGTGATCCGTTCCGGCGTCTCTTGGACTTCTATTCGCACGATCGCACACGCGGGCTCGGTCGGGAGCACGGCGAGCCGGCGACCGCCCTCGCGGACTCTCAACATCTGCCACGGCGTCGCGGTCATGGCTGAGTCGCGCCGATCATCCCAAGCCCGGCCATGGCCGTATAGCGATTGTTTCCATCCAAGGAAACCGTCATGGCCAATGTGCAGACGTCGATCGACATCGACGCACCGGTGGAGCACGTGTGGGCACTGGTCACCGATCTGGAACGCACCAGTGAGTGGATGGCGAATCGCTCGCCCGCTTGAAGAAGCTCGCCGACGGCTGACGTTGACGGCTTGGACGCCGAACTGACTATCACGGTGCCCGGCCGGCGAGGCGGGGCACCTCGGTGGTTGAGCGTATGGTCCAGCTCATGAGGCGCACGCTGGTCACCGGAGCTTCCGGCTACGTCGGCAGCCGGCTCATCGCCGAGCTTCGCGCGCAGGGCGAGGCGGTCGGCGCGGTGGCCCGCAACCCGAGCCGGGTGTCGTTCGATCCCGCCGTCACCGTGCATCGCGCCGACATGCTTGATCCCAGATCGCTGGAGGCGATCCAGGACGGATACACGACCGCCTATTACCTGGTCCACTCGATGGGCCGCGGCAACGGCGCCGACTACGAATCACGCGACGCCACGGCGGCGCGGAACTTCGCTCGTTTCGCGGCTGCACGCGGCATTGAGCAGGTCATTTACCTCGGCGGGCTGGGAGATCAGCCGCAATCACAGCATCTGCGCTCACGCCAGCATGTGGGCGAGATCCTGCGCGAAGAAGGCCCGGCCCTAACCTGGTTTCGCGCCGGCATGGTGGTCGGTGCCGGATCGGAGAGCTACCGCACCCTGCGCTCGCTGGTCCAGCGGCTCCCGGTCATGCTCGCGCCGGCCTGGCTCAACACGCCGACGCAGGCCATCGCGGTCGCCGACGTTGTCAGATACCTCATCGAGGCTGCCCGGATGCCCGAGGCACGGTCGCGCGAAATTCAAATCGGCTCGCCGGACATACTCACCTACGGACGCATGCTCGACGGCATGGCCGACGCCCTCGAACTGCGCCGCCGTCCGCGCATCCCGGTGCCACTGCTGACGCCGTGGCTGTCATCGCACTGGATCGGTTTGGTGACGCCGGTGGACGCCGGGGTGGCTCGGCCGCTGATTGAAGGCCTTTCCACGGAAACCACCGTGACCGATCCCTCAGGGATGGCGGTGTTTGACTTCCAGCCACGCTCCTTCGAACAGGCGTTGCGCGAAGCGATCCGTGAAGAACAACAGCTGGGGGAGGTCCCGCCGTCCAGCTGAGCGCCTCGCGGCCGGATGTTCGTGCGCCTCGAGGACGCGCGGCCCGCCGCGATCTCTTAGGTCTCGCTCGCCGTACTCTCACGGTGATTCCAAGTCACTGGAGGCAAGAATGACCCGCATCGCTCCTCCACGCCGTTCGTCGAAGCTGTCTTCCATCAATTCTTCAATGCTCAAAGCTCTCTGGGAGCGCGGTCAGCGCGGTTGGCCCGCGCGCTTCCCGGTCGTGCAAGTTCCCAACGCGCCGCTTTCCGTGGCGCTCGGCGGCTGGCTCACCGCCGAGCTGACCGTCGGACCGACGCACGCCTACGCCCGCGTCGTCTTCGTTGCCGGGCTGTCGGCATGGGCCTGGGGCGAGGTGACGAGCGGATCGAATTGGTTCCGCCGTGCCCTAGGAGTCGCCGGATTCGTCATCGTCGTCGCCTCAGTGGGTTCGGGACTCCAGGCAGGCGGTTGAAGGCTCGACCCAGCTCAATCCGCGCGACGGGCTCCGGGAGAGTCGCTCGCCGCTGAAGCTCGTGGCGGGTCTGAGTGGCGACGCGCCGCAAGGCGCGGCTTCTCAGTGCGACTGACTTACGCGGCTATACGCTCCCCGTGAATGAGTTCTGACCGAGACATCGAGGACGCGGCTGAGGAGCGCGACCGAGCGGCCGAAAAGCGCGACCGAGCGGCCGAAAAGCGCGACCGCGCTGCCGCAGACCGCGACTTGAAGGCGGGTGTCCGGCATCGAATCGCTGGCAAGGATGAGTCGGGAAAGGACGGAGACGACAGACGCGAGGCCGCGCACGATCGCTTGTTAGCGATGGAAGATCGCCTCAACGCTGCCCGTGACCGGGACGCCGCTGCCCGTGACCGTCAGTCTCTGAGGAACGCCGAAACGACGGCTGAACGGACTCGCGGCTAGTGCTGGTTCGCTGCGCTCACGGCGCAACGGCTGCCGCGCTGATTCCCTCGAGCAGGTGCGCGGGCGCTTTGCCGTAAGGCGGGGGATGTAGTTCCCAGCTCGGCGTCACGTAGACCTTGCGCTGGGATTCTTTGTGACGCCTGCGCGACGGTGATCCTGCGCGCGGTCCGGCAAAGTCTGTCTCATTCGCAGTCGACGACATCGACGCCGTCGCTGGCTTGCGATTAAGGCTGAAGCTGATGTTGCGTCCACGCAACGCCGGCGCGACGGTATTCAAGCCGACGATCAAGGCGGTCGCCGCTCCCTTGCCAGAACTCGACGTGGTCGGGCATGAGTCGGTAGCCGCCCCAGTCCTCGGGTCGTACGAGCCTGTCGCGGCCCCGATGGAAGCGAGCACCAGCGAATTCGGCTCAGCCACGCCGGCTGCAACTGCGGCTTCCAGCCATGTCGAGAAGTGCAGTAGTGGGTCTTCGCCCTCCACACCGAGTCCGGCATGACTATAAGGGCACTCATCGGACGGCGAGGAAGCAAGTTGAAAGGCCTAAGCGTCCTCGTGTGACGCGGAGTGGACGGCATCGAGGCGACCCCCGCCGGATAGCAGCGGCGAATCGCCTAGGAGACGGGTCTGGTCGCGCCGAGCTGAGCGCAAGCGTGGAAGGCACCGCGCGGCAGCAGTCAGGGCGAGAGCTCGACGCTCGCCTATGCCGAGTGTGCCTGGCGCAGGCAGTGCGCGCCAAATCCGCGGTCCTCGTCACAGGTCGCACGCGCTCGCTCTGCAACCGCTTGGCCTTGAGGCGCTGGCCATGAACGCCCGATCACCGCGACACGAATCGCCGACGCGCATTGTGGGCGGTTCCCGGCTTACGAGAGGAGAAGGCCATCGAGCAGCGGACCGCTTCGGACGTCAGCTCGTCGCTGGAGCCGCCTTCAGCCTTGTCGAGCGGCCACCCACCGCGCGAGGGTACCCCGCTGTTGACGTGACGACGTACTGCCCATGCGTCGCCACATCAAGCGCCGACGCCGTCTTGACCTGTGTACGTCAGGGCCGCGTAGATCGCGTCGTCCTTGAGGCCCGTCTCACTGGCGTGGCCGACGAAGGCGTCGATCGTCAGCACCACTTCGACGGCGGAGCCGAACGGGGTTGCGGAGCTCAACTTGTCCCAGAGAGGAGCCTCGAGCATGCGTCCTCCCGGGGCGCGCGCTTCCACGAGCCCGTCGGTGAACATCAGCATCGTCTCGCCCGGTTCCAGGCGGAGACGAGTGGGCGGCACTGCCGGCCCGGACCCTACGCCGAGAACCGCGCGTCCCGGCACGCCGACCACATGTGAGTGCGTACGCCCGAGCATCCAAGGCAGTGGATGTCCGGCGCGATGGAGCTCCGCGCCGCCCTGCCTGTCAAGTATCGCGACGAGAACTGACGCGAATCTCATCTCCGCAAGCTCCACTTCGACCGCGCGCTCTACCAGGTCGAGCCAGAGCGCTGGGTCGGGCTGCGCGGCCGCCACTCCCTTCAACGCCTTGCGGATGGAGAACCCGGCGGTACCGGCGGCCGGCCCATTCCCGCACACGTCCCCGATGAGAAAGACGAGCCTTCCGTCGGCGATCATGAACCAGTCGTAGAAGTCGCCTCCCACGAGAACAGCTTCACCTGCAGGCTCATAGACCGCGGCGAAAGACCAGTTGGCCAAGTCGGGCAGGCGAGGCGGCAAGAGGAGTCGCTGAAGCTCTTGCGCGAGGTCGTGCTCTTCTTCCAGGCGGCGGATCTCTTTACGCTACCGTCCGTCCCCACCCTGCGACCGGGAAGAGGCTCTGATGAAGGTCCTGCACTGTCGTGACGCCGGCTTCGATTGCGATGCTGTCGTCCGCGGCGAAAGCCGCGAAGAAATTGTTGCCCAGGTTCGTCCTCACGCGCGGGAAGTCCATGGCGTTGAGGTGACGCCTCAGCTCGAGAACCAGCTCGCAACACTGATTCGCGAGGAGTGAAACCGGCGCCGACGTGGCCGTGACCGTGACCGCTCGGCCGGCCTCATGCCGCCCGGGCGGCGTTATGACTGAACTCACCCGCCGCCGCCTCTTGCAAGCCGGCCTTGCCGTGCCGGCCTACCTCTTGCTCGGCTGCGGCGGCGATGAGGCTGGGAGCGGCGACACCGGGTCAAGCCGCACAGCAGCCCCGACACGTGCCTGTGGACACGTAACCGAGCCGCAGACCGAGGGACCGTTCTGGACACCCAGTTCTCCGCAACGGCAGTCGCTGGTGGAGCGCAGAATGCCGGGAATCCGGCTCATCCTCGTCGGGATGGTGATGGATACGCGTTGCCGGCCGATCGAAGCCGCGGTGCTCGACTTCTGGCAGGCCGACGATGGCGGCGCCTATGACAACCAGGGCTTCACGCTGCGCGGCCATCAGCGCAGCGCCGCCGACGGCAGTTACCGGCTCGAAACGATCGTCCCCGGGCTCTATCCCGGTCGTACGCGGCACATCCACGTGAAAGTCCAGCGCCCCGCCGGCGACGTCCTCACCACGCAGCTCTACTTCCCGGACGCCGAGCGCAACGGGGACGATGGGATTTTCGACGAGGACCTGGTCGTCCGGCGTTGGCGCGAGCGCTCGGGCGCGCGCCACGCCCGGTTCGATTTCGTTCTCGCCTAGACGGCCGAGCGTGCTAAGCGAGGCCTAAGCGCCCGAGCGGCTAGACCTTGCCTCGCTCCGCTACGAAGTTGCGCAGCATCTGCTTCCCGCCGCCCGCCACTGGTGCGCCGTGAGCGAACAACAGCACGTCGAATTCCTCCTCCAGCAGCGGTTCGAGCCCCTCGACGATGTTGGCCTTCACGGCGTCCGGGTCTTCACCGAGGAACTGGTCCGGCGGATGGCCGAGACGCCGTAGTTGACGATCCCGTCACCGAAGGCGAGCACGCCGGGACCGGCCGTGATGTGCAGCACGGTGTCGTCGGGACAGATCCGGCCGAAGCCAAGCACGCGGATGCCAGGCGCCAGCTCGTCTCCGGCTTGGAAGCCTTGTACTCCGAGTCGACGGTCGAACTCCTGCAGCTCGTCGCGGTGCGCGAGTATCGGGACACCGAGCTGCGGCGCGCTGCGCAGGTGATGGCGCACCGTTAGGACAGCCCGGTTCACGGGCTCTTCAAGCCATTGCGGGCTTTCGCCGTTGGGCAACAGCGGATCAAGCGCGTGCCGGTGTCCGTGAGCAGGTAGGAGCTCACGTTCATACCGATGTTCGGGTGTTGCGCCTGCCAGTGCAGCACTCCCGAAATGACCTCTTGCATTCGGGGAACCTATCGCTGTCGACCGACACGACCGAGCAAAGACTCGTCGCAAGCCACGCGACCGGATCGATCGCGCACTGTCGTAACCTTCGTGCCGCTTCGAGCCGCGATGGGACGGGTAAGGGTCCGGCATGGCCCAATCGCAAACAACTGGCAACCGTTCCTCCGGCACTTCCCTTCAAGGCTTGATTCAACAGCTCAAGGGCTTTGCTCGGGCGGAGATCGCTCTCTCCCGCCAGGAGATGGCAGGACAGAGTCGTGAGCTGGGAGTCGCAGGCGGGATGGCGGGAGGCGCAGGTCTGCTCGGCGTGCTCTCGGCCGGCACCGGCACCGCAGGACTCGTCTTGCTGCTGGCTCGCAGAATGCCGCCATGGACTGCGGCGCTGATGGTCAGCGGCGCGTACGCCGGCGCGGCGGCGCTTCTCGGCCTCAAGGCCCGGCAGGTGGTGGAGGAAGTCGGGGTGCCGGCGCCCGACCAGGCGGTGAACATCCTCAAGCAGGCCGCCGGAGGCATCACAGGAAGCTGACCGAGCGGTACGGCCTTATCGCGGAAGTGGTGAGCCCGTGAGCGTGAGCGTGGCTCGCGCCCGTAGGGCGGCCTATCCGGCCGCAGGGTGATCAGTCCCGCGCGATGCCGACCAGCGCTCGCCTTGCGGTGTCGGCCATGGCCCGCGTCATCCCGACGTTGACGTTCGAAAGCGTGTCGCAGCGACGGTGGTAACACGGGTCCGCGGGGCGACCGGCTCCCGTGAACAAGCCCGCCACGGGGATACCGGCACGCGCGAACGGCAGGTGATCTGAGCCCTTGCTGGCCGACCCGACGCGAGCCGAGATTCCTTCTTTCCGCAGGTGCCGCAACAACAAGCGTTCAAGTCGCGCGGCGGCGGGCTTGGAGTCCGACGCATAGACCGTAGGCCGAGGATGGGGGGACCCCACCATGTCGAGATTGAGGTAGCTCGTGACAGCGCGGCGTTCCGATCGTCCTAGCCGTTCTACGTAGCGGCGAGAGCCGATGAGGCCGAGTTCTTCCGCCGCCCAAAAGCCGAACCGGACTCGCGGCGGGTTGTCTTCGGCGGCGAGGCGCTCGGCGATATCGAGTGCTGCGGCGACGCCGCTGCCGTTGTCGTTGAGTCCCGCGCCGGCTGGCGCCGAGTCGAGGTGCGCGCCGAGCATGGCGATCCGGCGGCTGGTCGCAGCCGGCGCGTCGGCGAGGACGTTCTCGCTGGCTCGCATTTCCGACCGTGTGCGGAGGCTGATACGCAGCCGCTCGCCGGTCGTCAGCACTTTTGCGGTGTCGTGGGCGAGAAACAGCACCGGGATCGCCGGTCCAGGGCGCCCCAGGGTCGCGTCGATCAGCGGATCACCCGGGTGGCCTGCGACCAAGAGCGCGGCTGCTCCCGCCGTCTGCGCTCTACGGCCCTTCTCGAGGAACGTGCACTCACCCCGCCGGACCAGCGCGACGTCACCGCGGCGCAGGCCTGCGGTTTCCGCGTCCGTGCAACCCCTTCCCGCCCGGCGCACAGGTCCTTCAACCGACCCGCCGCGGGTGAATTGCAGCGGTCGGATTGAGCGCCGTCCGCCCGGCAACGCACCGGACGTTCGCTGAATCTTGGGCGCTTGAAGAATTCGGTAATACGGAAAGCGAATCCGTTGACGGGTGACGTCATAGCCCGCCCTGCTCAGGCGCTCCGCGATGTAATCGGCCGAGGCACGATCGCCCGGGGTTCCGGCGGCGCGTGTCCCGTCGTGCCGGTTTGCGATTTCCTGGAGTGCTCGCAGGTGCGCCGCTACGCCCGTGATGGCTTCACGACTGGAGTGCTCAGCGGCGTCGGATGATCGTGGCCGGGATGGTGCTTCTTGCGTCTCTGCACACCCTGCGCCGACGAGACTCAAAGCGATCACAAGCGCAAGGGGGCCGAGTAACGCTCCAGCTGACATGAATTTGAGCCTGGCGACGCCGAGCACAACCCCATTCAAGCCCACCGAGCAGTCCGCGCCCGCCACGTCCGAGCCGGGCGGGCAGGAAGCAGAGCGTGAGCAAGATCGCGACGGCACCCACCATGTCAGACCGATTCGCTCGCCAGGCCGCGCGCTCCTTAGTTCGGCTGGTCAGACAGTGCTTGAAACGGGCGACCACTTTGAGCGAGTGACGCCCAACACGTCGACACGTGGGTGGGCGACTCCGTCATCGGGTAGGAGCCGCCGCCATGAGCGGACGCGATCCGAGTGAGTCTGGCACGAGACGGTCCATGAAGGGAGCGCCGCCTTCACCGTGGTGGCGCCGGGCTCCTGTCGACGGGGTTCTTCGGCGGAGTAGACGTGATGTTGGCAGTGCTCGCTTTGACGGTTGTCAGCGGTGCCTTGTCGGTCGCCTTGCCCGAACCCATCGCCCACGTCGGGGGCTCACTGTTTCGGGATCGGCTTCGTCACGCTCGTCATCGGGCGCTCGGAATTGTTCACCGAGAATTCCTCGTCCCGGTCGGCGCGGTGTTGCAGGGACGCGCGACGATGCGAGAGCTAGCGCGCCTGTGGACCGTCACGATGGTCGGCAACGTGATGGGCTTGCTCGTGCTCTCCCTGATACTGACGCGGGCGGATCTCGTGCCGCCGGAGACGTTGAAGGCTGCCGGGACGCTGGCTGACACGATCGCCGAACGCCACCTTCTCGGCGCCGCGCTGAGTGCCGTCGTCGCCGGCTTGGTGATGACCTTGTCAACATGGGCCCCCACGCCGTCGAGACCGACCTCGCCCGGATCGCTCTCGCGCTGCTAATCGGTTTCCTGCTGGCCGCTCCATGGGAGACCGTGGCCTGGAACTTTCCCGGTCTCGGTGGTTGGGAACCTGATCGGTGGGCTTGGGTTCGTCACGCTTGCGCGTCGGTTGCAGGCGCGCGCAGAGCCGAACGAATAGAGCCGTCGGCAAGGCCGACGAAGTCGGCCGCTAGGCCCAAATCGCTCAACCCGCTGACGTGAACGCCCGGGTGCGGATCACCGGCTCGCCGGCGGCATCGGAAGCGTCGAGGGTCAGCCTGGCGAGAATCGCCCAGTCGTGGTGGCCTGCCGGGTCGTTGATGATCAAGCGGACGTTCCGTGCGATGGCTTTTTCTTTCCTACAGGCAAATGGGAACGACGGGACGAAGTCGAAGTGGTGCAGCCGGCCGTTCAGGATTCAGGAATTCAGGGACCAGCCCAGGAATACGGCTCCGAGGCTCCAGCGCAGCAGGGTGATGCTGTGGCGTGCGAGTCATTCGTCGATGAACGTGAGCGGAGCCTCTAAGCGACTTCTAATCGTTTACATGACTTCGATGGGCGCCAGACCTCATGCCGGTTCATAGTTCATAATCTCCCGCGAAGTTGCGATCGTTCGGCAAAGGGAGAGTTGGACCTGCGGTCTGGCGCTCGGAGCGGTACGAGCGCGCCGGTCGCGCGCCTCCAGCGGGTGCGATCAGGTAACTAAGTGCGACGGCCCAGCCTCACGCTGTCAAGGCCGGTGGCCCCGGTTCGTGAGCTCCGCTGCGAGCCCCGCTGCCAGACCGGCCGACATGAGCGAGACGCCGACGATACGGGCAAGTGAGCATTCCCGATCGCAGCCAGCTGTGAGACCGGCGGCCACCACACCGCCGACAACGATCGCGCAGCCGAGAATCAGCGCAAGTCGTCGGTGCAAAGTCACAATCGTCGAGTATCGCTCGGCTAATTGCCGTAGCGGCGGGCGGGGTGTCGTGACGACGTCGCTCGGTCGATCCCTCACCGCCGTCACGCCCGCCTGCGCCTACGGGGCTCCGGCGACGGTTAGTTCGATGATCGCCCTGGTATGGGCGCCGGGACGGTATGTGGTCCGGATGCGGGTGCGTCCGCCCTCAGTGGGCATCGAGAAGTGCCAGCGCTGTGGGGAGAGGCGCGCGGTTACCCGCGTCGCCCTCCCGGCTGGCATTCGAAGCGGCGCGTAAGCAAAACGTAACCTCGTGCCGCTGCTCGCGGCCGACAATGCGGAGCCGTGGACACACCCCTTAAAAGCCGCCCGATTTGATGCCCTTGCGGAATCACGACGCGGGTGCCAAGTGCGGGCAGTTGTCCGGCAGTAGCCCGGCGCCGAAGCGATCCCTGCGCACGTCGCCGGGCGTTGAAAATCTCCTCGGCAGCCCGCCATGAGCGCAGTTGTCGACGTACTCGTTCTTCTGGTCGTCGGCTATTACGGCCTCGGGCTGGCGGCCGGAGGCGCCTTACTGTGGCTGCGAACCTCGGCATCGCCGCAACGGGACGCGGCCGAAATGAACAACCGACGCCAGAACGAGATCAACCGTCGGTCCGTGAGACTTAGACGGACGCCCACTGCAGACACGTAAGATGACGGAGCCGACTCAGGGGCGGGGCGTGCTCGCAGTTGGCTCAGCGGCCGGCCGGGAATGACCATGGGCCGCGCCGGTTCGCAGCGCGTGAGGGCGCTGACGGGGATGTCGTGGCCGGTAGGCGGCGTGCCGACGCTGCGGTGGAAGTCGCGCGGCCTCAAGCTTGTCGTCGTTCCAGCTGAGATCGATTGCAGCAGCAGGTGGCCGCAGCCGCTCAAGGATCTCGCCGAACGAACGTCAGCTAGTCGCTGAATCTTCGTCACCCTCGAGGTCGGCGCGCGCCTCGGCCCTGTGCCAGTTGGCGCCGCGCGACGACGGGCGGTAGCGGCTCGGCTTTCGTTTTTGCAAGGCGAGCGCGGGGTATCTGAGACGACTTCTCGGTAATCGACGGAAGGTGGTGACCATGGCGGATAGCCCTCAGAAAGCGGCAACCAAGAGGTTCGGTGAGGAGGTCTTCAATCAAGGCAAACTGGCCACCGCCGACGAGCTCCTCGCCGCCGACGTCGTCGACCACGACGCCGCTCCCGACCAGCCGGCCGGCGCCGAGGGCATCAAGCACTTCGCAACGATGATGCGCAACGCGTTCCCCGATTTGCAGACCGAGATCGACCAGATCATCGAGGAGGGCGACATTGTCGCGTTCCGCTACACGGTGCGCGGCACACACGAGGGCGAGTTCAACGGGATCGCGCCCACCGGCCGCAAGATCCAGGTCCGTGCGATGGAGTTCCTGCGCTTCTCGGACGGCAAGATGGTGGACCGGTGGGGTATAACCGACCAACTGGGTCTGCTCGAGCAGCTCGGAGCATCGCCGGCGCAGTAGCGCCCCGAACGCTCGGTAGAAGCGACCGCCAGGAGGATGCCAGATGAGCACCCGTTCGACGCCGCTCGGCGCCGTCGCGCGCGGCCTGGTCGCCGGCGCGATCGGCACCGCCTTTATGACCATCGCCCAGGACCTGACGGCCAAGCTGCAGGGCTCGGGCGACGACGGCGAGCAGCAGGGTCCGGGGCAATCGCAACTCCAGGACCCCTGGCAGCAGGCGTCCGCTCCGGCCAAGGTGGCCAAGCGGATCAGCGAGGGCGTCTTCCAGCACGAGGTCTCGCCCGATCGCATCTCGCTGCTCACGCATGGGATGCAGCGGAGCTACGGCACGGGCTGGGGCGCCGTCTACGGTCTGGCGCAGGGGGCCATCCACGCCCCGACGCTGCGCCACGGCCTGCTGTTCGGCACCGGCGTGTGGGCGATGTCCTATGTCGAGCTCGTCCCGATGGGCCTGTACGAGCCGCCGTGGAAGTACTCGCCGAGCGCCATCGCCAGCGAGGTGGGCTACCACCTCGTCTACGGCACGGCGACCGCGGCCGCGTACTCGCTCCTCGACCGCCGGTAGGAGCTCCTACGCCGTACAACCCGACAACCTGGTCGGCGCAGGACCGGCTACCCGACTGGTCGACGATCACCTTAGAGACGCACGATCCATCGCCAGGGCGGCTGAAGAAACGTGACACCGGATCTCGCGGAAGCGAGCCAATGATGGGCGGCTGCAGCGGCCGCGAGGAGTCAACGGGATGAGCTTGACGAAGGGCAGCGGTCCCTTCGGGGCACAGCCGGCTGGCCGGTTTAACTTCGATCCGCGCGCTCCTGAGCACGTTCTCTACCTCGAGACGTCACCTCGGTGCGTGCGCGTGATGCTTGGCGGCGAGACGGTCGCCGAGAGCAACGAGGTGCTGCTCTTGCACCCACCGGGACGCACGCCGACATACTTGTTTCCCCGCCGCCACGTCCGCACCGATCGCTTCGAGCGAAGCGAGCGACGACGGTCAGACCCCGGGATGGGCGAGGCTACGTACTGGACGGTGCGGGTCGGGGAGCGGCAGGCCGTCGACGCGGCCTACTCCTGGGAGCAGCCGCCGGAGAGCGCCACCGCGATCGCCGGTCTCGTCGCTTTCGACTGGGACTCGATGGACGGCGTGTTCGAGGAAGACGAGGAGGTGTTCGTCCACCCTCGGGACCCCTACACGCGCATCGACGTGCTCAGGAGCTCGCGCCGCGTCCGCGTTCGCGTCGGCGACATGCTCGTCGCCGACTCCACGCGACCACGGATGCTGATCGAAAGCGGCCTGCCCGTGCGATGGTACCTCCCACGCGAGGATGTGCGCACGGATCTGCTCGACCCGAGTTACACCACCACACGCTGCCCCTACAAGGGCATCGCCCACTACTGGTCACTCCGCCTCGACGACTGCTACGCAAAGGACGTCGTGTGGACGTATCCCCAACCATTGCACGATGCTGAAGGCGTCCGCGGGATGTTGTGTTTCGTCGACGAGCGC
>JADDQZ010000046.1 GCA_016781085.1 Actinomycetota bacterium | reverse complement strand
CGACAGCGACCTCGCGGCGAAGACGGCAAGCGCGCTCGGGTCGATCACCGCCGGTGCCCGCCGCGTGATCGTTCACGTCGGCGGCCCCGACGAGGCCGCGCACGCCCGTGACCCGGCACTCAAGGTCGCCGTTCTCGAACGCGCTGACCACGAGGTCATCGCCCCGCTGTCGGAGGCCGTGACCGCAGCGCGCGGAACGCTCCAGGTGTGCCCCGACCACGGCTGCGACCCGGTCACCGGCGAACACGACGCCACTCCCGTCCCCTGCCTGACCTGGTCGGCGGCCACGGGATCCTTCGCCGCTCACGAGGCATTCGCTGCGGCGCGCTTGACGGAGCGCCACGCGGCGTCGCAAGATTCCCTGGCCGGGGCTCTCGTCTCGTGATCCCCCGCATCGTCATCGCCGGCACGAGTTCGGGCGCGGGCAAGACCAGCATTGCTTGCGGCTTGATCGGTGCGCTGCGCGCGCGCGGTCTGCGCGTGCAGGGCTTCAAGGTCGGGCCGGATTACATAGACCCGAGCCACCACGCCCTCGCCTCGGGACGGCCGGGGCGCAACCTCGACGCCTTCCTCAGCGGCCCGGAGCTGATCGCGCCGCTCGTGCGCCACGGCAGCTCTGGAGCCGACATCGCAGTCATCGAAGGCGTGATGGGACTGTTCGACGGCGCCTCGGGACGCGGCGAGCTGGCATCCACGGCGCACGTCGCCAAGTTGCTCGAGGCACCCGTGGTGATCGTCGTCGATGCGGCCGCGATGGCCCGTTCCGCCGCGGCGGTCGTGCACGGCTTTCGCAGCTTCGATCCCGAACTGCGCGTAGCGGGAGTGATCTTCAACAAGGTCGGTTCCGACGTCCACGAGCAGCTCCTGCGCGAGGCGGTCGAACCACTCGGAACACCTGTCCTGGGAGTGGTGCGGCGCGACGCCGCCTTGCGCACGCCCGAGCGCCACTTGGGGCTCGTCCCCGTGGTGGAGCGCGAGCAGAGCGCAAGAGCGGCGCTCGCGGCGCTGGCCGAAGCGATGGTGGGCTGCGCCGATCTCGAGGGGCTCGTACGGCTGGCCCTCAGCGCTCCCTCGGCGCCTGGCCCCGTCTGGTAGCCCGCTGCCGCCCGACCGGCGCACCGCGCAGCACGCATCGCCATCGCCCGGGGTCCGGCGTTCTCGTTTCACTATCAGGAGAACCTGGAGCTCCTTGAAGCCGCGGGGGCAGAGCTCGTGGCCTTCGATCCGCTGACCGACGAGGCGTTGCCCGACGACGCGGGCGCGCTGATCCTCGCCGGCGGCTTTCCTGAGGTGTTCGGAGACGAACTGGCCGCGAACGCGAGGATGCGAGCTTCCGTGGCGGCGTTCGCCGCGGCCGGACGTCCCGTGCTCGCTGAATGTGGCGGGCTGCTGTACCTGTGCGAGTCCCTTGACGGCCGGGAGATGTGCGGCGTACTGGCCGCACGCGCGACGATGGGCGAGCGCCTGAGCCTCGGGTATCGCGAGGCCACCGTGGCGACGGCCACGCCCTGGCTGGGAGCCGACGAGCGCGTGCGCGGCCACGAGTTCCACTACTCGCGTGTCGAGCTCTGGGCAGACAACCCGCGCCACGCGTGGACGCTCCAGGCGCGAGGAGCCGAGCGCCCCGACGGCGTCGTCGAGGGCGGGGTGCAGGCCGGCTACCTGCACGTCCACTGGGCAGCGTTTCCAGGCCTCGCGTCGTCGTTCGCCCACGCGGCCTCTTTGGAAGCGGCGACAGCGTGAGCGTGATCGTCGTCGTGGGCGGCACGCGCTCCGGCAAGAGCGCACATGCCGAGCGTCTGGCCGGCGGCTCCGGGCTGCCGGTACGCTACGTCGCCACTGCCGACGACGGAGACCCGTCGATGGCCGACCGCATCCGAGGACACGTCGAGCGCCGGCCATGCGGCTGGCAGACCGTCTCAGCAGGGACTGAGCTCGCGCACGCCCTTTCCGATGCGGCCGGGAAGTGCGTCCTGCTCGACGGACTCGGTCCTTGGATCGCCGCCTGCCTGCACGAGCTTGGTGCGTTCGGGGGTGACGGCGACGTGCTGCGGGGCGCGCAGGAGATGATCCTGAGGGAGATCGACCGGGCCGTGTCTGCCCTGGGAGACGCGGGAGCCGCGATCGTGGTGTGCGAGCAGGCCGGCGAGGGACTTCTGCCTTCGGACGCTGGCGCACGCGCTTGGCTCGACGTGCTGGGCGAGGCGACTCAGCGGTTCGCAGCTCGTGCGCAGCGCGTCGACTACGTCGTGGCCGGCCGCGTCGTGCCGCTCGGTGCGCCGGTTGGAGACACACCTTCACCGGCGCTGGCGCCCGACCCTCCGCCCGTTGTCACCCCTGATCCCTCGCTGCGCCGCCACGGCGACCGCGATGTGCGGCCCGGGGACGCCGATCACGCTGTCAACGTGATCGCGGGCGGCCCACCGGACTGGCTGCGCGAAACGCTGGACGTGGCGCTGGAGACCGGGGCGCACACCTACCCACGCGAAGACGAGGCGTTGTGCGCCCTCGCCGCGCTGCACGCGCGCCGCCGCGACGAGGTGGTTCCCACCAACGGCGGCGCCGAAGCGCTCTGGCTGCTGGGTCCAGCGCTGCGCCCGGCGCTAGCGGCCTGCGTTCATCCCGCGTTCACCGAAGCCGAAGCGGGACTGCACGCGCACGGGATTCCCGTCGTCCGCGTCCACCGCGATCCGGACGCCGGCTTCGCTCTCGATCCCGACGCCGTGCCCGACGCGGCCGATCTCGTCGTCGTCGGCAATCCCGCCTCGCCCAGCGGGACGCTCGATCCGGCGTCCTCCATCCTGGCCTTGCGACGCCCGGGCCGCACGGTTGTCGTGGACGAGGCCTTCATGGACCTCGTCCCGGGCCAGCCCGGCTCGCTGGCAGGCGAGCCGCTCGACGACGTGATCGTCGTGCGGTCGCTGACCAAGGTGCTGGCCGTTCCCGGGCTGCGTGTCGGCTACGCGCTCGCCGCCTCGCCGCTTGCCGCGCGCCTACGGGCCGTCCGTCCCCCCTGGTCGGCCAACACGCTCGACCTCGCTGCGCTGTGCGCGGCCGCCGCTCGCCCGGATGCCCTCGCCGCCGTGTCCCAGCGCGCCGCGCTCGAGCGCGAGGACCTGGCGCAGCGGCTCGGCACCATCGACGGCATACGGACTTGGCACGGCGCCGCCAACTTCTGTCTCGTCGAGGTCCGCGACGGGCCCGCGGTCCTCGCCGCGCTACGCGATCGCGCTGTCGCGGTGCGCCCGGCGGCGTCCTTTCCGGGCCTGACCGCGAATCACATGAGGTTGACGGCCCGCAGCCCCACCGAGAACGCGCATCTGGCCGACGCTCTCGCCTGCGCCATCGGGGCAACCGCATGACACCCGGCGGTCCGATCGTGGTCGTCGGAATCGGAGCGGACGGGTGGGCGGGGCTCGGCGAAGGCGCCCGCGTGGCGATACGTGCTGCGGACGAGGTGATTGGAGCCGCACGCCAGCTCGCACTGCTCCCGTCGGACGTCCCTCGGACCCGCGCCTGGCCTTCGCCGATGGATCCCTTGCTCGACGCGATCGTCACCCGGACCGAGGGAGCTACATGTGTGCTGGCCAGCGGCGATCCCATGCTCCATGGCATCGGCGCGACGCTCGTCCGGCGGGCAGGAATAGCGCGCGTGCGCATTTTCCCGCACCCCTCGGCGTTTGCCATCGCCTGCGCGCGCCTGGGATGGCCCGCGGCCGACGTCGAGCTCGTCAGCGCGGTCGCGCGGCCACCGGCGGTCGTGGTCCGCTCCTTGCAACCGGGCCGGCGCATCATCACCTACGTCACCGGCAGGGATGGAGCCGCCAAGCTTGCAAAAGCGCTGCGCGACCGGGGCTTCGGCCCCAGCCGCTTCGTTGTCCTGGAGCAACTCGGTGGGCCGCTCGAGCGCGTCATCGAGTCATCCGCCCAAGCGTGGGGTGACGACCTCGCCGATCCACTGCACTCGGTTGCGATCGAGCCCCGGACAGATCCAGGTGCCCCGGCCTACGCGCGTGTGCCCGGCCTGCCCGACGATGCGTTCTCCTCCGACGGCCAGCTGACCAAGCGCCATGTTCGCGCGGCGACCCTGGCCGCGCTCGCTCCCCAACCGGGTGAGCTGCTGTGGGATGTGGGCGCGGGCAGTGGCTCGATCAGCATCGAGTGGTTGCGCTGCGAGCGGACCGCGCGCGCCATTGCCATCGAGGCGCGTGCCGACCGCGCTGCGCGGATCGGGGCCAACGCCGCCGCGCTCGGGGTTCCTGGACTCGACGTGCTCGTCGGTCGCGCTCCTGCCGCTCTCGAGGGTCTGTCGGCACCCGACGCCGTCTTCGTCGGCGGAGGCATCACCACGCCCGCGCTCATCGACCGTTGCTGGTCGGCGTTGGCGGCCGGAGGGCGGCTTGTGGCCAACACCGTCACGCTCGAAGGCGAGCAGATCGTGTTCGACGCCCGCCACAAGCACGGCGGGACACTCGCGCGCATCGACATCGCCCATGCCGAGCCGATCGGCGGGTTCACCGGCTGGCGCGCTCAGATGCCCGTCGTCCAGTGGTCGGCCCGCAAGGAAGCTTGAGTGAAGGTCCACTTCATCGGCGCCGGCCCGGGAGCACCCGACCTGCTGACGTTGCGCGCCCAGCGGATCATCGCGGCATCGCCGGTCTGCCTCTATGCCGGCGCGCTGGTGCCGCAGGAGATCCTCGAACATGCACCGGCCGGAGCGCGGCTTGTCGACACCCAGCACCTCGACCTCGACGAGATCATCGCCGAATGCGTCGCCGCCCGGGATCGCGACGTCGACGTCGCGCGGCTGCACTCCGGCGATCTATCGATCTACAGCGCCGTCGCCGAACAGATACGCCGTCTCGACGAGCACGGCATCGCCTGGGACGTCACACCCGGCGTGCCCGCGTTCGCCGCGTCTGCCGCCGCGCTGGGATGCGAGCTGACTCTGCCGGAAGTGGCGCAGACCGTGATCCTGACCCGCTACAGCCGCCGATCGACCGCCATGCCGGCCGGCGAGGATCTTGCCTCGCTCGCCGCACACGGCGCCACGCTGGTGATCCACCTCGGCACCCAGGCGATCGAGGAGATTGTCGGCGTCGTCGCTTTGCACTACGGCGCCGACTGCCCCGCCGCCGTGGTGGCGCGCGCGAGCTGGCCGGACGAGCGCGTGCTGCGCGGGACACTCGCCGACATAGCCGGCCAGGTCCGCGACGCCGGCATCAGCCGCACCGCGACCATCCTCGTCGGACCCGCCCTCGCCACGCGGAACTTCCGCCCGAGCCATCTCTATTCGAGCGAGCGCGACCGCGTGGCGGGCGGCTGACGTGCGGCGGCTGTTGCTGATCGGCATCGGCGCCGGCGATCCCGATCACCTGACGCTCCAGGCCGCCCGCGCGCTCGGCACCTTCGATGTCCTCTTCGTCGTGACGAAGGAGGACGGTCCGCAGGAGCTCGTCTCCCACCGGCGTCAACTGGTCAAGAGCCATCGCGGCGACCGCCCGTTTCGCACCGTTGAGCTTTCCGACCCACCGCGGCCGTGGCGCGATGCCACGGACTACGGCGGCGAAGTCGGCCGCTGGCGCACGGCGCGCGTCGAGCTCTGGGAAGCCGCCGTCGGTGATCAACTCGGCGATGGTGAGTGCGGGGCCTTTCTCGTGTGGGGAGATCCCTCCCTGTACGAGAGCACCCTTACGGTCGTCGAGGAGATCCGACGGCGGGCGACCTTCGCCCTCGAGTTCGAGGTGATTCCCGGCGTCAGCAGCGTGCACGCGCTGACCGCACGTCATCGCATCTCCTTGAACCGCGTCGGCAGCGCCGTGCAGATCACGCCGGCGCGCCTTCTGGCCAACGGGATGCCCGAGGACGTCGACGATGTCGTCGTCATGCTCGATCCCGGAGCCGCGTTCGCCCGCATCCCGGCCGACGACCTCGACATCTACTGGGGCGCGTATCTGGGGACTCCTGACGAGCTGCTGATCTCTGGAGCGCTTGCCGACGTCTCGTCTGCCATCCTGGCCGAGCGCGAGGACGCCAAGCGGCGCAAAGGCTGGATCTTCGACATCTACCTGCTGCGCCGAAGACGGAGATGAGTTCTCCGCGCGTCCTCATCCTCGGCGGCACGGGCGAAGCGCGCGAGCTCGCCGGCGAACTCGACCGCGCGGGCGTGCCAGTGGTGTCATCGCTCGCCGGTCGCGTGTCGCGCCCGCGCCTGCCCGCCGGCGAAGTGCGTGTCGGCGGCTTCGGGGGACCGGAAGCACTGGCGCGCTGGCTGGACGAGCAGGGGATAGCCGCGGTCGTCGACGCGACCCACCCCTTTGCCGAGCGCATGTCGGTGTCGGCGGCGGCAGCCTGCGCTGCCGTCGCTGTTCCGTTGCTGCGGGTGGAGCGGCCGGGCTGGTCGCCGGTCGAGGGTGACCACTGGCACTGGGTGGACGACCTCGGCCAAGCCGCTGTCGCGGTGCCCGAAATCGGATCGCGCGCGTTTGTGACCAGCGGCCGGCAGGGGCTGGGAGCGTTCGCGCACGACAAGCGAACCTGGTTTCTGATCCGCTGCGTCGACCCGCCGGAGGTTGCGCTGCCGCCCCGCCACCTGCTGGTGCTCGATCGCGGTCCGTACACGCTCGAGCGGGAACTCGCGCTCTTCGACGCCCATGGCCTCGACGTGCTCGTGACCAAGGACAGTGGGGGCTCGCAGACCGAGGCCAAGCTCGCGGCAGCGCAAGCGCGGAGCGTTCCGGTGGTGATCGTCCGTCGTCCAGCGCGTCCCGACGTGGCGACCGTGACGACCGTCGCTGCCGCCCTGGATTGGGTTCAGAGCGGGTATCGGCGCGGCGTGTAGACCAGCGGCGGGACACCGTCACGCGCCACGACGCGGGTCGTGGAGGCGCCCACGATCAGCAAGGTCCGCATGTCGATCACGTCGAGATCGAGGTCGGCCAGCGAGGAGACCGTGATGGCCTCCTGATCGGAGCCGACCGCCCGGGCGACGACCACCGGCGTGTCAGGCGCACGATGCCGGCGCAAGACTTCGACACCGCTTCGCAACTGCTCTCGCCGGGTGCGAGACGCAGGGTTGTAGAGCGCCAGCACCATGTCGGCCTCGGCTGCCGCCGCGAGCCGGCGCTCGATGATCTCCCACGGCTTCAAGATGTCGGAAAGAGAGATGACGCAGAAGTCATGCCCGAGCGGGGCGCCCACGCGTGCAGCGGCGGCTTGCATCGCGGAAAGACCCGGCACGACCCGAACGGGCACGTCCGACACAGGCGGGGGCGCCGCCTCGACCGCTTCGAGCACGGCGGAAGCCATCGCGAAGATTCCCGGATCGCCCGAGGACACGACGGCGACGCGGGACCCGGTTACCGCCAGTTCGAGCGCGTGCCGCGCGCGGTCGATCTCGACGCGGTTGTCGCTGGGATGCCGTTGCTGGCCCGTACGCTGCGGCACGCGGTCCAGATAGGTCTTGTAGCCGATCAGGGCATCGGCATTGGCGAGCTCGGCCTCTGCCTCAGGCGTGAGCCACTGGCGCCCTGCCGGTCCGAGCCCCACGACGGTGACGCTGCCCGTCCGTCGGCGCTCCTCGGGCGATCCCCCTGCCGCTGTCCCGGGCTTCCCCGGGACGAGGACCAGGGACATGTAGGGAACGTCTCCGTCGACTTCGCTCAACGGCGACGATCGCTCTGCGCTGGAGCTCGCGCGCTCGACGTAGATCGCCCGCTCTGCGACACCGGCCTCCTGCGCTGCCTGGCGCACGCGCTCGAACGTCCGGCCGAGCTTCATCACCACCGCGGCGTCGCTCGAGCGCAGACGCGCCGTGAGCAGATCCTCGGGCAGCGTGCCCGGAAGGATCGTAAGGATGTCGTCGCGCCTGACGAGCGGCGTTCCCGCGGTGGCCGCGGCAGCGCTGAACGACGTGATCCCGGGGACCACTTCGGTCGCGTAGCGTGAGGCCAGGCGATCGTGCAGGTACATGTACGAGCCGTAGAAGAACGGGTCGCCCTCGCAGAGCACGACGACGTCTCGGCCGGCGTTGAGATGGGCGGAGAGCGTCGCCGCACACTCGTCGTAGAACTCCGCGATTGCGCCTTCGTACCCCCCGGGGTGGTCCGTCGTGCCGGTGGTGACCGGGTACGTCAACGCGACTTCGATGACGTCCGCAGACAGATGAGGCTCGGCGATGGCCCGCGCGACGCTGTGCCCGTGCCGAGCCCCCGTATAGGCCACCACGTCGGCGGCGCCGATCAGCCGCCGGGCCTTGAGTGTCACAAGCTCCGGGTCTCCGGGTCCCACGCCGACCCCGAAGAGGCGGCCCACACGTCCGCCGTCGGCGCTCATTCGGCCATGCTCGCCAGGGCGTTGACGGCCGCCGCTGCGATCGCGCTGCCGCCGCGGCGACCGAGTACGACCAGGTGCTCCAGGCTGCTCGCGTTCTGGGAGAGCGCGACCTTGGACTCCGCGGCGCCCACGAAGCCGACCGGCACGCCGATGACCGCAGCAGGCCGCGCCGCGCCGTCGGCGACGATGTCAAGCAGGTGAAAGAGCGCAGTGGGGGCATTGCCGATCACGACCACAGCGCCCTCCAAGCGCGGCTTCCAAAGCTCGATGGCGGCTGCCGTGCGCGTCGTCTCGAGTCGCGCGGCAAGCTGAGCGATGCCCGGGTCGTTCAAGGTGCAGACGACATCGTTGCCCGCCGGCAGACGCGATCGCGTGATCCCCGACGCGACCATGCTGGTGTCGCAGAGGATCGGTGCGCCGTTGCGGATCGCGACTTCGGCTGCCGCACCGAAGCCTGCGGACGCGACGACGTCTTGCGGCAGGTCGACCATGCCGCAGGCGTGGATCATTCGCACGATCGTGCGCTCGAGAACGGGCTCGACGCCCGCGAGATCGGCTTCCGCGCGGATGATCGCGAACGACCGCCGGTAGATCTCCTGACCGTCGCGGACGTAGTCGTGGCTCACCGGCGTGCGTCCTCACGTTCCAGCAAGGCGAGCGCGGCGTCGACCGAGCCGACGCCGAAGCGCTCCCCTCCCCAGGCGACTTCAAGGCCCTCGCCCGTGGCCGTGACGGTGCGCTCCGTGCGCGCAGGGCGGCCACATCCCCGCTCGCACGCCGACCAGTGCTCCGAGCCGGCTCGCGCCGGCACGAGATGGTCGCGCGCCGCGGCGCGACGTTCTGCAGTGGCGCGGACGTCCACAAGCGCGCTCTCGCATGCGCCCAGGCCGGCGCATGCGCTGAGACCGTGCCAGCCGGAATCGGCGTCGATCACGAGGCCCATGCCGGCGAGGCGAGCGGCGACGCGAGACGCCCGCGACGGGACGACGTCAACGACGCTGACCGTCCGCGACGGCGAGAAGCGGACGGAGCCCTGCTCGTCGTCGGCGAGTTCGGCCAGCGCGGCGATCGTTTCGCCCGCCGTGCGCCCGAGCGGAACGAGGGCCGTGACGGCGCGGCGGCCGTCGACTTGCTCGACGACGCCGGGCGCCATCGTCGTTCCGTGTCGGTGTCGGCGCATGCTGTCCTCAACGTCGTCTGGCTCACCGGCGGGCGGGTGGGCCATGTCGCCGCCGAGCCGCCGAGCCAGACGCTCCACGTCGGCCGCCGGCAGGTCGGCGATGCGCCAGGCCGGTCGGCTCCCTGTCACCGGCCGTTCGGCGAGCATGGTCAAGAACGCGTGCGCTGCCGCTAGCGCAAGCTCGGCGGCCGCCCGCGGCGAAGCGGCGATCGTCGTCGGTGCCCCCGCCAGATGCAGGCGCAGAGCGACTTCTCCTGCGTCGTCTGCTTCCGCGCGCAGTGTGACGTCGCCGGTGTCCTGCCGCAGCGCACCACTGCCGTCATCCACCGCAAAAAGAAAACGCCCGGGAAGCGCCGCCAGGCGAGGAAGCGCGCACAGTCTGCGGTCGAGCGCGTCGACGAGTTCGTCCGTGCGCAGCAGCGCAGTCACGTCCCGGCCGCCGAGCGGGCTCGCCATGATGTTGCGCACCCGTTCGTGCGACGGCGACGGCAGCAGACCGACCTCTGACAGGCGATCGGCCGCCGCCGCTCGATCACCGTCTCGCAAGCCACGGATCTGCACGCTGGCACGCGAAGTGAGCTCAACGAGGCCATTGCCCAGCCCCGCCACGTCCGCGATGGCGCGCAGTCCGTCCGCGGTGATGCGCCCGCCAGGCAGCCGCACACGGGCGAGGCAACCGTCGGCAGCGACATGAAGCCGCAGCACCCCGGGACAACGATCCTCGATCAACTGCATCTCGCGCGTCTCATGACGATCGCACGGGAGAGCTTCCTGCCCATCCCGACACCTCCCTGGGAATAACGCGTTCCCGTAGACGGACAACGCGCCGACCGAGTTCCTGACTTCCGCCTCGAAGGGCGGTCACAGTGGCGCGACCGTCCCGAATTCGCATCGGGTTCCTCGGGTCGTGGCGCTTACGGCCAGCAGCATACCCGGCGCCGGTTCGACCCCGGGACGCCGAGCAGCGCCGATCGGCGGTTGCGCTCGGCGGTCGCTGGGGTATGCTCGCCCCGCGCTTGGAGATGGGGAAGCCGGTGGGATTCCGGCGCGGTCGCGCCACTGTGAAGCGGATGCCGGAGGTGTCCGACAGCCAGACCCTGCATCGTCGCGCCAAACGACCCAACACCGGGACGCGTGATCCCGAGGAGGTATCCCAAATGCCCGAACTGGTTATCGAACGAGACGCGACACGGGCTCCGGTGGCATCCCCGCGCGAGCTGCTCCCGTACGCGGTGCTGGCCGGCGCCGTGCTGGGCGTGGTCATGTTCTTCGTCGGCGCCGAGGGCGGCGCCGTGTCACTCGTCGGCGACGGCGGCGCGGTGCACGAATTCGTTCACGACGCGCGCCACCTGCTCTCGTTCCCGTGCCATTGACTTCAGGCGGCGCGACGGTGCGCGCCCTCCTGGTGAGAGGGATGGCGGCGGGCGTGGCGGCCGGCGTGCTGGCGTTCGTGGTCGCCTACCTGGTGGGTGAACCGCAACTGCAGCGCGGGATCGACTTCGCTGAGGGCACCGACCCGGAAGTCGTGCCGGCGCCCGTCAGCCGGAATGTGCAGGCGACGCTCGGGTTGCTCACCGGCACTGTGCTGGTCTCGGTGGCCATGGGCGGCCTGTTCGCGTTGGTGTTCGCGTATGCCTACGGGCGTGTGTCGTCGGCTGGAGCGCGGGCGACGTCTGCCGTGCTCGCAGCGCTGGCTTTCCTGGCGGTGTCGCTGGTGCCCTTCACGAAGTATCCGCCGAATCCGCCGGGCATCGGCGGGGCTGACACGATCGAGGCGCGGAGTCTGCTGTTCATCGCGATGATCGCCGTGACGGTCATCGCGCTCATCGCTGCAAGCCGGATTCGCCGCCAGTGTCTCAACCGGCTGGGACCGTGGAACGCCTCGATCGTCGCCGCGGCGGTCTTCGTCGTCCTCGTCGCGATCGCTCAGGCGATCCTCCCGTCGGCCGAGGCAGCCCCGGCCACCTTCCCTGCCGAGGTGTTGTACGACTTCCGAATCGCCTCGCTTGCCGTGGGCGGCACCATCTGGCTGGCCATCGGCCTCGGGTTCGGGGCACTGGCCGACGGCGTTCTTCGCGACAGGTAAGAGCGACGACGACCGTGGAACTCCTGCTCGAGCCGGCCGGCCGTGGCCATGGGTTCTCGGCGGAAGAGCCGCCGCCGCTGCTGGTGAAGGCCTACGGCCGGCCTGTCAGCGCATCACGAGCCCACCGTCGACGAACAGGCAGGCCCCCGTCACGAACGACGACCAAGGACTGGCGAAGTAGAGAATCGCCCCGGCGACGTCCTCGGGACTGGCGAGACGGCGGAGCGGCGTTACCACTTCGAGCTCGTCGCGTTGCTGGTCGGTGGTCCGGTTGCTCGCATCCGTCGGGTGGACCAACCCAGGAGCGACGCAGTTGACCGTGATGCCGAACGGGCCGAGGTCAGCGGCGAGGTTGCGCGAGAAACCGAGAAGCGCCGCCTTGGCAGTCGTGTAATCGTGGTAGCCGATGCTGGGTCGCTCGATGAGGTCGGTGACGAGGTTGACGATGCGCCCGTCGCCGGCGTCGCGCATGCCGGGCATGACGGCACGGCAAGCGTTGAATGCCCCGCCGAGGCTGCCCTCGAACTGGCGCTCGTAATGCTCCCAGGGGATGTCCCAGGCGGTGCGGCGGGCGAGCGGGTCAAAGCGGTACTCGCGGAGCGCGTTGTTGACCAGGAGGTTGACCGGACCGAAGCGCTCACTGACCCTCGCCGCCATGGCGGAAACCGCTGCCGCGTCGGTGACGTCGGCCGCGAAGGCTTCGGCGCGACCGCCGCCGGCACGGATCTCCGACACGACCTCCTGCGCGCGGTCGTGCCGACTCAGGTAGTTGACCGCCACGGTGGCGCCGTGCGCGGCCAGCGCTCGGGCGATGGTCGCTCCGATCCCTCTGCTCGCCCCTGTGACGAGGGCCACGCGATCGGCGAGCATGTCGCTGGACCCGAGCGGGAGCGGGCGTGCCGCGGTAGGACCGGGTGGCGGAACTTGCGTCCCGCTCATGGGCGTGGAGCGGTCCACTCGGGGTCGTAGCGCTCGAACTCCGTCTCTGCTGCGCCTTCGATGTCGACCCAGCGGACGAGGGACGCGAGGCTCCCTCGCCCGTCGTGGTGCCAGCCGGCTGCCGGCTGCGGCATCTGCCCCACCGCACATACGCGATCGACGCCGCAGCGACCGAGCAGGTCGGCCCAGGAACCGGCGCGGTCGGGCGCGCAGGCGATGCCCGCGGTCTGCAGATGTCTTCGCAACGGAGCCAAGCGGCGTTCGATCTCGGCGATGTCGTCGATGGGGTGAACGCGGACGACGCGGTTGAGCGGCGAGAGCTCGAACCGCTCCGGACGTTCCTCGTAGACGACCGTCCACGCCGTGCCGTCGGCGCTCGCATGGACGTGCGTCGCGTCGGGATCCTCGTATGCGCGGAATTCGTACCCAGACCGCACGTCCTCTATGGCGACGCTCTCCTCGAGGGAGATCACCGCGCGCGGCCGGTCCCGCTCGAACCGGGCCATCTCCGCTGCCAGCGCTGCCGCAAAGGTCCGCGGGTCGACGGCGCCGTTGCGCTCGACGAAGACCGCGTGCGGCGAGAGGCATCCCTGCTGGTCGTACTGGGAGACGTCCTGGGCGACACGCCGGGCCGTGTCGGCGTAGCGGTTCAGCGCCAGAGCCTCGTGACCGATCACACCGAACGACACCTTGTGGCCATATGCGACGAACGGAACGCCGACGGGAACCCGTCGGGCGATGCTCTCCACAGCACGGACGCCTCCGGTCGCGGTCACGGCGTCGGCGCGCTCAAAGGCCGCACGTTCGACGTCATCCTCACCGCCACGCCAATTCAAGACGGCGAGGCAACGGCCGAGTCCGGGGTCCTCTTCAGCGATGCTCGCCGCGACCAGGACGCCGAACAGCGGTTCCTGCGAAGAGGACTTGCCAAGTGTCGCGGACTTGACGAGAAGCGCGCAGATCATGTTCCAGGCGGGCAGCCCGGGAACGTTGCCGGCGAAGATCTGCGTCGTGAGGCGCGGGCCGAACGCGCGGGAGCGACCGCCCGCGCGATTGGGCTGGAAGCCGTCAAGGACCAACGGGTTCTCGAAATCCTGCGCCAGGAACCGCAACAGGCGATCGCGACGGAATGTCTTCATGTAGGGGCGCAGGCCGCGCCGGACCATCTCCGGGGCGTATCCCGTGATTTCTGGCAGTAGGGCCTCAGCGAGCCGGCGCGGCGCATATTCCGCGTCGTACCAGCGGCTCATCGCGCGGCCGACCACGTCGGCGATCTCCATCACAGGACGATCGGCGAGGAACTCCGCCTGAGCGGCGACCAGCCGCTCAGCGACCACTTGGACGAGAGCCGGCGTCACGACCGGCATTCGCAGCTCCGCTCCCGCGAAGCTCTGCGTCGTCCAGTCGAGCTCTGCGAGCTCCTCCTCGCTGAGCTGCGGCAGGAAGAACCCATCGATGGTCTGAAGGTCACGGGTCGGCTCTGTCGCTACGACCACCGAGCTCATGCGCGCGCCCCCGCGTTTGCGGCAAGCAGCTCGTCGAGCGTGATCGAGCAGCCGCGGGCTTCCGTACCGGCGGCGCGTCCGTGCAACACGAAGCCGCCCGGGTCCTGCGGCCCGGCCGTCCCGGCACGAACGGCATGCCCGATGTCCTCCGCCATCACGGCGAGGCAAGAGCCCCGATTGGCCAGGTCGAAGTGCACGATCAGCCCGCGCTCTCCGGGCCCCACCGGTTCGCGTGTTCCAGGATCGATTATCGCGATCCGCGCCCAATGCGGAACCGTCTTGTGACGCGGCTCCGCGGTCGAGCCCTGGACGAAGCTGCGCAGCGAGTGGTCGTAGTACTGCGTGCTGATTTCCGTCATCCCGTAGTAGTTGACTGCGAGAGGTGCCGGGATGCCCAGATGCTCATCGAACAGCGCGAGCAGTTCCGCGGAAGACACCTCGCGCGAGCGTCCCTTGAAGCCGCCCGTGTCGAGCAGCCGGCTTCCCTCCGGCAAGCGAAAGCTCAGGCCGGCAGCGCGGAGCGCGTCCAGAAGGTGAACATAGGCGAAGGACGTGCCCAGCAGCCCAACCGCCTCGCCGCCTTCTTCGGCTCGGCGCAACTCGTCGACGAGGGAGTCGAGGTGCAAGCCTGACTCGCCGATGAAGAACCCGCTTCCCGAGGCGCCATAGAAGTCGAACAGCCGTGTCAGGAAGTACGCCAGCGACGAGTTGGGCTGCTGGTCGGCTGGCTGATTGAGCACGAGCAGGCGCATTCGCTCGCGGTCCGGGAGGAACCACTCACCGAAGTTCGCTCGCAGTGAAGCGTCGTACAGCCGCAGGTGCGGATGGTAATTACGTCCGCGTCGCGCCGGATCGGTGCTTCCGCTGGTCATGAACACCGCGGCAGCGGTTTCCGGCGGCTCGCACGCCAGCGTCAGCTCCTTGAAGGCTTTCAGCGGAACTGCGGGGATCTCCCACCACGATCGTAGGCGCCCAGGCTCGGCACGCCGAGCGCGACAGAAGCGCCGGTAGGCCGCGTTGCGCTCGTATTGGTCGGCGAACAGCTCCAGCGCCAGCGCGTTGAAGCGGGCCTCCAGGGCGCCCGGACCGGGGTCGCCGGGCGCCTCGATGAAGGACTGGATGCGAGCGTCTAGCTCATTCATACGGCGGCTTGGCGCGCAGGCTCCCCGGGTTCGCCGACGGCCAGCTCGCGGTCGTCCAGACCTTCGACCCGCTCGAGGCCCGACAGATCCGAATCGCGCCCACCCACAAGCGAGACGACAACGGTGACGAGCGCAGAAGCGGCAAGCGCGCTCGCGAACGGTCCGAGCGCCGGTCCCTCGGCGAAGGTAGCAAGCGCGAGCGCGGCCGAAAGCGAACCCAGGGTTACGAGGCCGTAGGCGACGGCGCCCACCAGGCCGGCAACAGCGCCGGCGATTGCGCCCGCTGACGTTGTCCGCGGCCACAACCCGAGCAGCGCCGGAACCACCGTCGCGGCAGCGAGCAGATCCGCGATCAGGAACAGGCGCAGGACCGAGAAGCCCTGGAAGGCCACGACGACCGCCGGGATGGTCAAGAGGACCGTCGCGATCCGCGCGCCGATGAGCCCCATGTCGGGACGCTCAGTCACCACCGCAGCGGCCAGCCCGTTCTGGAGCGTGTCGACAGTCGATGCGGACAAGGCGACCGTCAACAGCAGCGCCGCGACGAGCACCCACGCCGGAGGGTCGCCCAGCAGCGCGAAGAACGGCACCGGCGGCGTGCCGAGCTCCACCGCCGCCTCGGCGGCCAGCAGGCCGACGAGTCCGGCGAGAAACACCACCGGAAACCGGGTCGCGGCTCCAATCACAGCTCCCCTCACGAGCGAGCGCTGGTCGCGCGCCGCCCACACCCGCTGCCAGTAGCCGTTGTGCAGGAGGTTCGGCGCCGTGACGGCGATGATCAAAGTGAGCGCGACCTGAATGCCAAGGCCGTTGACCTCGCGCAGCGGACGCGCGCCCTGCTCCGGAAGCGACGGCAGGTTCTGCAGTGCAGCGCCACCGACGACCACGAGAAGCGCAAACAACATGTACGACTGCCAGCGATCGGTCACCAGTGACGCACGTAGACCTCCATAGGCCGTGTACGCGGCGGTGACGACGGCAAGCGCGATGATCCCCAGCCGCGGGTCGGCGCTGGACAGGCGTGCGAGCACGGCGCCGGCCGCGGTGAACTCCGCGCACAACGCGACGACCATGAACAGGACCGTGACCCCGAGCACGTACGCGTGGAAGGTGCGCCCGAAACGAAAGCGCGTGAAGTCGATGAGGCTGTGGCCCGCCGGCATGACGCGGCGCAACCGGCCACCCACCAGGACGAGTCCGAGCAGCGGCACCGTCGCCGCGATGGCGTAACCGAAGACGCCGACAATCCCGATCGACGAACCGATCTCCGGGGGAGCGAAGAGGATCCACGCACCAACGCCGGACGCGAAGAAAGACAAGCCGAGCGTGGTGCCGCTCTGCGTCCCGCGCGCGACCGTGAACTCCTCCAGATCGCGATCGCGGCCGACGCGGGCGCCGATCCAGGCGAAGAACGCCAGAACGGCGACAAGCGTTATTACGGTCGTGGGGGTGTCAAGCATCCGGAATTCCTTCGCCGGCATTACCCGGACAGGTTCATGCGGTCGGAGGCCCCTCAGCCCCCTTCTCAGCCCGGTGGCACCCGAGCTCCCGCTTCAGACTAAGAACTTAGCGGAGCCAAGACGCATGGCCTGCGACCTCACAGGGATACGCTCGACGAGGACGTCGACACCGGGCGGATTCAAGGCTGCCCCGGGGCGGTTCCGGCTCGGCTCGAAAGCGAGCGGAGAGAGAGGGATTCGAACCCTCGGACGAGTTTCCCCGTCACACGATTTCCAGTCGTGCCCGTTCAGCCGCTCCGGCACCTCTCCAGGAAGGCGGCAAGGCTAGCGCGGGACAGGCGACGGGACCAGATCGCCCCGGGGAACGGCGGCTACTAAAAGGCGTAGCGGATCTGGCAATAAGGCAGGCGCTCGCCGATGAGCTGCTTGAGCTCTGTAACCATCTTGCCCTTCATCCCGCGGCGGTAGCGGAGGTTGTGACCCCCGGTCTGCGACACCTTGCGCTCTTGGAGCTCGGGCCGCCACAGCAGCTCCTCGCCGCGCGGATGCCAGCCGAGATTGGTCTCGTGCAGGCGGTCGTTGTGGGTGAGGAAGATCACTTCGGCCTTGAGCTGCTCCTTGGCCGCAGGGCTGATGCCGTCGTCGAGCGCTTCAAGCAGCTCGCGCCAGTCCTCGAGCCAGCCGTCGTAGACGACGACTGGGCTGAAGTTGACGTGCACCTCGTAGCCGGCCGCCACGAAGTCGTTGATCGCGGCGATGCGCGTGGCGATCGGATCGGTACGGACGTCCAGCCGGCGTGACACGGCCGCCGGCATCAGGCTGAAGCGGATGCGCGTGCGGCCCTGGGGGTCGTATGACAGCAAGTCCCGATTGACGTGCTTGGTGGCAAAAGACGCCTTGGCCGTCGGCAGATCCCGAAACAGCGCGACGATGTCGCGGACGTTGTCAGAAATAGCGGCGTCGACGGAACAGTCGCTGTTCTCGCCGATGTCATACACCCACGCGTGCGGATCGCACTGGTTGGGCTGCGGCTTGACTCCTTGGCGGCCGACGTGGCGCTCGGTGGCGCGCAGCATCTGCTCGATGTTGACGAAAGCCGAGATCGGGTTGGCGTAGCCCTTGCGCCGCGGGACGTAGCAGTACGAGCACGCCATCGCGCAGCCGTTCGCGTGTGAGGGAGCGATGAAGTCGCTGCTGCGACCGTTAGGTCGGAAAGACACGCCTTTCTTGACTCCGAGCACCAGGAGCTCGCGCTTGATGCGCAGCCAGTCCTCGACGTTGCCGGGATTTCCGTGCAAGCCGTCGATCTTCCAGTGCGACGGAACTTCTATCCGCTCGGCCTCCGGGAAACGCTCGAGGATCTCGCGGCCGCGCTGGTAGTCGGACACGGCCGGTTCGAGGTAGATGCGCTGGACGTCGAGCAGGCGAGAAGTCCTGGACGACGCGGGCGGCGACACCAGCGGCGCATCAAACAGCGAAGCCTGCAACGCGTTGCTCATCAGTTCTTATACGGGCGCCGAGCGGCGGGCGATCAGGGAGCTACACCTCTAGAAAGCCCAGCTTCCCTGCACCAGCACGGGGACCCGTTCACCGTCCGCCGTGATGCCCGTGACCGTCATTTCCGGCGAGCCGATCATGAAGTCGATGTGCAAGGCGCTCTCGTTCACTCGGGCCCGCTCACGCTCGTCTGAAACGACGAACTCGAAGCCGCGCCCGAAGGCGATGTGACTGGCGGCGTTCTCGTCGAGCAGCGTGTCGTAGAAGACGGTTTCGAGCGCGCCGATGCGGCCTTCTCCGTCGACAAGCGCTACCTCGCCAAGCCGGGCGGCGCCGTCGTCAGAGGCGCAGACGGTGCGCAACGTCTCCGCGCCTTCCTCGGCGTCGATCGACACCGCCCTCCCACCCTCGAAGCGCACCCGCAAGCCGCGCACGACCGAGCCGTCGATCAATACCAAGGGCTTGGTCGACGTCACGTGCCCGTCGGCGCGCTGGGGATCGGGGCTGGTGAAGACTTCTTCGGTGGGGATGTTCGGCATGTGCGCGATCCCGTCGACGGTTTCAAAGCGCGCCGCCTGCCATGTGCCGCTGGCCAGCAACCCGACGGTGAGGTCCGTGCCGCGGCCCTCGTAGTGAATGGCATCAAAGCGCCGCGCGGTCAGTCGCTGTGCGACGGACACCAGCCGATCGGCGCGGCGACGCCAGACCGCCACGGGGTCGTCCTCGTCGAGTCGACACACGTGCAGCAGCTCGCGCTCCAATCGCGCTAGCGCCGCGTCGCGTGCCAGCCGGGGATACACCAGCTGCGCCCAAGCCGGCGTAGGGCATGGGGCGATCGTCCAATTCGTCGTGCGATCCGAGACCACTTGGCCGCTTTCCTTGACAGCTGGCAGTCGGTCGCGGCCCGCCCGGACGGGATCGAGGTCCTGCAAGAGCCCAAGCGCAGCTGGCCCGGACAGGGCGATGCGCGCAGCTCGGTGTTCGCCGAGGGCCAGAACACGCTCCCCCAGCCAGGGCGGCACGTAATCGAGCGTCTCTTCCCGCGCGTACTCGATGCGCGCGCGCTTGACCCACGGGTCAAACCAGCTGACGTCGACGAAACGGGCCCCGCGCCGGTAGGCGCTGGCGGCGATTGCCCGGACCAACGGCTCCTTGCCGGGCTCGCAGGCGATGGAAACGATCTGATCGGGCTGGACGTTGGCTCCGAAGCTCACGATCAGCTCCGCGAAGCGTTCGAGGGTCGCGTCGTCCATGGCTCCGACCCTAGCGCCGGGCGCCAGCCCGCGGTTGTGAGTCGGCGATCTCACCAGCGTCGCCTGAGTTGGCGATCTCACCAGCGCCGCCACATCCGGCGCCGCTTCTCTCGGGGCGACGTGCCGCAGCGCGCTCGGCCGCTGCTTCCATTCCCGGCGCGAGCCGGCGCAGCTGCGCGTCGACGAGAGGCTGAAGCACCCCGCGCAGTGGCAGCAAGGCCCGCAGCGCCGGTGGATGCGAGACCGTGCGCGATCGCCGCTCGACCGCCCGCAGAACAGCATCGGCAGCGTCTTGAACGGGATAGACGCGGTGCAGCGGCGGCTTGGCCGCCGCCAACAGGCCGCTGCCAAGCGCTGATCGGTTCGCGCCGCGAACCATCGCGGTGTCGATCCACGAGAAGTACGCGACGCCGATGTCGACTTCGCGGTGAGCAACTTCAACGCGCAGCGCGTTGCACATCGCCTCTAATCCTGCCTTGGAGGCGCTGTAGGCCGCCAGTCCCGGGACGTGAATCATCGCAGTCACCGATGAGATCGCCAGCGCGTAACCGCGGCGCGCCACCAGGTGAGGCAGCGTTGCCGACAGCGTGTTCCAGCTTCCCAGCAGGTTGACGGCTATGACGCGCTCGAAATCGTCCGGGTCGAGAAAACGGGCGAAGCCCATCGCGGCGATGCCGGCGTTGGCGACGACGACGTCCACGCCGCCGAAGCGCTCGAGCACTTCTTCAAGCGCGCGGTCGACTTGCGAGCGGTCTGTCACGTCAGCGACGAAAGCCGCGCTGCCGGGACACGCGGCCGCCGTGCGAGCCACCGCGTCGCCATCGCTGTCGAGCAGCGCCACACGCGCCCCGCGCGCAGCCAGCGTGTGGCCGGCTGCCGCCCCGATCCCGTGCGCCGCGCCGGTTATGAGCGCGACCTTGCCGCCGACCGGATGGATGCGCCGCGCCATCGAGGCGATGCTAGATGGCGGTCGCGGCGGTCATCGCTCCGGCTACGAAGATAACCGTCAGGGCCAGATTGCGAAACACGCTTTCCGGGAGCCGCGGGGCCAGCCAGACTCCGATGAAGTTGCCGGCCGCCGATGCGGGAAACCAGACGACAAAGGCGGGATAGAAAACCTCCTCGACGAGCGCTCCTTCGCTGTAGAGCACGAGCAACCCCAGTGCGTTGACTGCCACGAAGTAAAAGCCGAGGTCGGCCAGAAAAGCTTTGGGGGACGCCTTGTCGCGTGCCAGCAGCAGGATCGGCCCGACGCCGTTCAGCGACGTCGAGGCGCCCAAGCTGCCGCCGACAAAGCCAGCCGCGACGGCCGAGCCCGGGATGGGACGGGGCGGAGCGGTGGTCCTCGATCGCCACAGCGCGATGGCCACGAGCATGACGATTACGCCGGCGACCACTTTGATCGTGTCCTCAGGAACCGCAGTGAGGACTTGGGCACCCAGCCATAGGCCCGGGATGCAACCTCCTACCAGTCCCGCAACCCGTCTCCAGGAGATGTGCTCGCGGAAGCGGTAGACCACGGGGATGCGCGTGAACAAGGCGACCGACATGTTCGCGGTCACCACGAACGGCAAGGGAAAGCCGAGCAGCAACAGCAACGGCGTGGTGAGCAACGAGAAGCCAAAGCCGGTGACACCGCCTAAGAACGCGGCCCCGAAGACGATGATCGCGCCGGCCAAGAGCTCCATGCCGGGCTAAGACCTAGCGCAAGCCGCGCCCTTTGGCTCAGATTCCGACGAGTTCGCGAGCTTGGTCGATCAACTGGTAGTGAGCCATCGCCCAGCCGATGGCGACCGCGCCGGCCAGACCGCCGACCGTCACGATCGTCGAGCTGATCGGGTGGCGCTTGGCGTGGGCCCACGTTTCCTTGGCTCTTTCCAGGAAGGATTCGAATATGCGCTGGGCGAAACGGAATTCGCGTGACCAGATCCAGAGTCCCAGGAGAACAGGCGGGATGGTCAGCGGTCCAGGCAGGACGGCGAGCGCCAGGCCGAGGATGATGAACGTCAGCCCGACGAGAAAGACGCAGACGCGGTAGACCGGCCTGAAACTGGGCCGCGCGCGCATCCGGGCGCGCCATCCATGCGGCGGAACCTTCGCCGGTTCGGTCAAGACCTCTTCGGGTGAACGGTCAGACGCACTATGGCCGGCCGGCGCGGCGTTGGGAGACCCGGACATCACAGACCAGTACACCTCAAGTCCGCTTTGGCTTCAATGCCGGCGCGGGCGCACCGGCTGAAGGACTCATCGGCGCTTGAGGACAAAAGCTTGTGCATCGATCCAAACGCTAATCGGGACTCTGTCCCTCCGCAACTGCTCATCAGTGCTTGAGCGCCGAAGGGTCGCACCGCCGCAACTGCTCATCGGGGCTTGAGCGCGGAAGGCTTGTGCACGGCCTCACCGCCGCCCTTGTCGCTTTTGACCAGGTACTGGGGCTCCTCATCAGAGGCCCGAACGGTACGACCGGCCGCTTCGGTGTCGCTGGTGATCTTCTTCACGACGACGCCGGGCGTGTCGTCGTGACCGTGGGAGCTCCACACCACCTTGTCGCCCTTTTTGAAGTCGTCGCTCATCTTGCCCCTTCGAAGGTTCGTGTGCTCTTGTGCATACCCGGCGCGGAACCGAACGCGCCCGAACTCGGCGCGCGGGCGTCGATGCATGATCACCGCAAGCGGTCAGAGGCAAGGATCGCGAACAGCCGCCCTGCCGCGATCACCACCGACAGCGGGACGAGCGCCAGCAGCAGACCTCGCGTTCCCGCCAGCTCCCCCAGCACGGCGTCGAATACGGCCGCAGCCAGCGCGAGCAGCGTCGCCTCGACGGCAACGAACGCGCGGAAGAACGGGACGAAGCCCAGCGCACGGCGCACGCGCCGCAGACCCGACGCGCGCGGAGCGGCGACGGCAGCCGTGTCTTTGAGCAAAGGACGGCCGGCCTCGGCCCGCGCGACGTGCACCAGCGCCGCCTGAGACATCTTCAGCAACACGAACACCGAGCAGATCAGCCCCAACGTCGTCCAGCCACCGAGGGAGTCCCAGCCTCCGTCGGCCCGAATCCCGAGCGCGATCGGCAACGCCGCTTCGGTGACGTAATGACCGACGCGATCGAGATAGATGCCGACCGGAGATCCCATCTGGCGCCAGCGCGCAAGCTCGCCGTCGGAGCAGTCGAGCAGAAGCTGAAGCTGAATGAAGGCGAAGGCGGCGAACGCCGTCCACAAGCCGGGAAAGCTCAAGGCCAAGGCAGCCAGCAGCCCCGCGAGGATCATCAGCCAGGTGACTCCGTTGGGAGTCAACGGCGTGCGCAGCAGCAGCCGTGTCAAGTAAGGAGACACGCGGCGCATGTAGAGCCGTCCGGCCCAGTGCTCGCCGCTGTTGCGGTCGAGCAGGCCGGGGGGCTGGGTCGCGGCGCGCAGCTCGGCGACCGTCGGCGCGTCGACAGTCGCTCCGGTTCCCTTCACGCCTGAAGATGATCGCAGGGCCGCTCCCCGTACGATGCGCTGGTGTCCAAACGCCGATGGATCGCCGCTCTCGCCGCGCTCGTGCTGATCCTCGGCGCCGTGACTGCCTATGCGCTGCTGCGCCCGCGCGGCGACGTCTCAGATCCCGGCGTGGCGTTCGAGGAGCCTTCCCCGACGGCGACGGCGACGCCGACAGCGCCGGGCAAGGGGAACAAGAAGCGCAAGCGAGCCGCGGACGCCGCTGACTCCTTCGTCTGGCCACGCTACGGCTACACCAAGGATCACCGCCGGGTCTTCAAGCCGGAGGAGCCCGTCCGCGGTCCCTGGCGGCGCGTGTGGAAGCATCGCGCGCCGGCGCTGCTCGAGTTTCCGCCCGTGATAGCCGGCCGCTTCCTCTACCAGCTGGCCGACAACGGCCGGCTCGCCGCCATCGTGAAGAGAACCGGTCGAGTGCGCTGGAAGCGCAAGCTCGGGACGCTGGCTGCGTCCACACCTGCTTTTGAAGACGGACATCTCTACGTCTCGATCCTCGAAACAGGGAGCAAACGCGGCCGGGTCGTGTCGCTGCGCGCCCGGGACGGGAAGATCTCCTGGTCCCGGACACTGCCCAGCCGCACCGAGTCTTCACCACTGGTCCACAACGGGAAGGTCTTCGTCGGCAGCGAGAACGGAACGCTGTACGCGCTGCGGGAGGAGACGGGTCGCGTGCAGTGGACGTATCGCGCCGCGGGGGCGATCAAGGGAAGCCCGACGTTCTCCGGTGGTCTGCTGTATTTCGGCGACTACGGTGGCCGCGTGCAGGCCGTGAGGGCGTCCAACGGCATGCGGGTGTGGAACAACGACGCCGCGCGCGCGTTGTTGCGAGGCGGCGAGTACTACGCGACCGCGGCGGTCGCGTTCGGCCGCGTCTACATCGGCGCCACGGACGGGCGCATGTACTCGTTCTCCGCCCGCAACGGTCGGCTGGCGTGGGCGTATCAGACCGGCAGGTACGTGTATTCCTCCGCGGCTATCGACACCGTGCCGAAGGTCGGTCCGACCGTGTTCTTCGGCTCCTACGACGGCCGGTTCTACGCCGTCGACGCGCGATCGGGGCGAGTCCGCTGGCGCCATGTGTCAGGTGGCAGGATTTCCGGTTCCCCGACGATCGTCGGAGACACCGTCTACTTCGCCGACCTTGGACGCCGCGTGACCATCGGGTTGAGGACCTCCGATGGCGGCCGCGCGTTCCGGTTCCCGCAGGGCGCGTACGACCCGGTCGTCTCTGATGGCCGGTATCTGTTCGTGACCGGCGCGTTCGGCCTGCACGCCTTCCTGCCACGGCAAGAAGCCGTCAAGTCAAAGTCGGCCGGTAAGGCGGGCGCTTCCAAGAAGCCCAAGCCGGGCGCCGGACGTCGAACGCGGCCCGACACAGACGAAGATCGGCGTCCGCGGGCCGATAGCCGTCGCGGGCAGACCGACAGCCGACGTCTTCAGAGCAAAGCCAGCCCGCCGATTGCAAGCGCGAACGCGCCGCCCGCAGGCCCGCAACGGCGGCCTGCAATCTGAGAACCGACGGCTCCGTGCGCAAGCTGGGCGCCTTCAGGATCGTGCCGCCCGAGCGCGTTGAATGCCTCCGGGCGTGACGCCGTCTTCGCGAGGCTACGAGCCCGTGGGCACCCAGCGGCGTTAGACGTATGCGGGCGTGACGTCGCCTTGGCCGACGTATGATCCCTGTGGGCAGGCAGCCCGCGGGCTAGATGTCTTCGAGCGTGACGGCGTCTTCGCGGACGTCCATGAACTTCGTGTAGCCGGCGATCACCGCGTCGGGCTCGTCCCACATCTTCAGCTCACCCTGGTGCATCCAGATTGCCTCGTCGCACAGCGCGCGGATGCTGCCGAGCGAGTGGGAGACCAACAGGATGGTCCGCGCCTGGCCGCACAGCTCTCGCATCTTCTCCGAGGATTTGCGGCGGAAGCGCGCGTCACCGACCGACATCGCCTCGTCGATGATGAGGATGTCGGGATCCATGTTGACCGCCACGGAGAACGCCAGGCGCCCGTACATTCCCGATGAATAGGTCCGCATGGGCCGGTCCATGTCCTCGCCCAGTTCGGCGAATTCGGCGATCTCGTCGTACTTCTCGTAGCACTTCTCGCGACTCAAGCCCGCCGCCAATCCGCCCAAGACGACGTTCTCGCGTCCAGTGAGCTCGCGGTTGAAGCCCACACCCAGCGCGAGCAGCGTGGAAACACGCCCGCGAACCTCGACGCGCCCCTCTGTCGGAGGAAGGATTCCGGCGACCGTCCGCATCAACGTCGACTTGCCGGCCCCGTTGGAGCCCACGACGCCAAGGACCTTGCCCCGACTGACTTCGAACGACACGTCGCGGATGGCCTTGATTTCACGCACCGAGCGCTCTCGGCGCCCCATCCGCCTGATCGTGCCACGGAGTGTTGGCCTGCGCTCGAGCGTCGTCCGGTAGGTGACCGAGACATGGTCGACCTTGATGGCCAGCGGAGTGCTGGAGGGCGTCATCGCGCTGGCGGGCGACTCGATCATCGCCGCCCTCGCTTCGGTCCCGGAAGCGCTCGCGTCCGCAGTGTCAGCCATCGGAAACGTGTCCGTGCTGTTAGAGCCGAACGGCAAATTCACGCTCCCTCGAGATGAAGAACAGACCACCGATGACAAAGGCAGCGATAGCCCACGCCGAGGCCCAGACCAGCAACATCGTGTCGGGCACGCGACCCTCGTTGAGCACCTGACTCCACGCTGCCAGCACGGGCGTGAGCGGGTTGGCGTCGATGATCGGGCGGAAGCGCTCCGGCACCTCGTGCAGGTAATAGAGGATCGGCGAGCCGTAAAGCCAGATGCGCATGACATACGGCAGGAAGCTCGCCACGTCGCGGAAATAGACCTGCGCCGCGGAAAAGAGCATCGCCACGCCGGTGGCAAAGATCACGAGTAGAGCGATCATCGGAACGACCCACAACAGGTGCAACCCGATCGGCAACCCGGCGATGACATGCACGACGGCATAGACGAGTAGCGTGGGAAGAAACTTCATAAAGGACGTCATCACCGCAGCCATCGGCAACAGGACTCGCGGGAAGGCGGTGTTGAGGATCAGCCGGCCGCTCTTGGTCACCGACTTCGCGCCTTGCTGCACGGACATGGACACGAATTGGAAAGCGAATAGGCCGGCCATCAGGTGTGCGAAGAACTCGGCGCCGCGCGTGCCTTCCCGCAGGATGCTGACCAGGATGAAGTAGACGAAAGTCAAAAGCAGCGGGTTCAAGACCAGCCACAGCTGACCGAGCGCGGACTTGAAATGCTGCGCGCGCAGCGTCGTCCTTGACATCTGCAGCGCGAACTGGCGGCGTTGCCAGAGCGCGCGCAGGTACGGGCCGATCGGCGGCAGGCCGACCCGGTGTGGCTCGTAGACGTGCCGTTCGTCGGATTCGACTTCGCGTGTGGGGGGTGCAGCAGTCGTGCTCATGGCCTCGCGCACACGCAGAACAGTCCGGCCGGCGGCTGCGTCACCGCCGCCGCATCAAACCGGCAACTCATATTTTTGAGGATAGCCCGGGGCCCGAGGGCGCCAGCGGAAGCGGCGCGCTGCTGGTCCCATTCGGCGCCGCGGCGAACGTGCTCAGAAACGCTTCGACGCGCTCGCGGATCTCGTTCTCGTCGAGCGCCAAGTGCTCGAGGATCGTGTAGCGATCCGGCCGGGTGGAAGGAGCGCGAACCACGGCCGCCACGAATTGCTCGTCGCTGAGCCCGAGGTCGGCCGGCAGGCGCGGCACACCGTAACGCGTCAGGCAGGCGTCGATTGCTGTCAGAGCCGGGTCATCACGCAGAAACGACGCGAACATCATCCCGACCGCGACTTGGGCGCCATGGCTGCTCGTGTGCGGGTACAGCGCGTCGACGGCGTGAGCAATCTCGTGGCATGCACCGCTACAAGGGCGGCTGCTGCCGGCGATCGCCATTGCCAGACCGCTCTGGATCAGGCCGTTGGCCAGCGTGGTGAGCAACCGCTCGTCGTCAAGGGGGTCGCTCTGCCAGAGCAGCGATTCCGCTGCCGAGCGCGCCAGCGCGGCGGCGACGCCGTCCCAGGGCTCACCCCGCTGGCGACTGGCGAGCTCCCAATCGGCCAGCGCGCTGAGGTTCGAGATGGCGTCTCCGATGCCCGAGCGCAGCTGGTCGAGGGGCGAGCGGCGGACGTAGTCGAGGTCGACGACCACGCTGATCGGCGTGTGGACGCCGAAAGAGCCTTTGTGGTTGCCGTGCTCGAGCGAAGCGACCGGCGAGGCGAGCCCGTCGTGGGCAAGGCTTGTAGCCACGCTGACCATCGGGAGGCCGGTGTGGCTGGCGGCATACTTGGCGACGTCGAGCGTGCGGCCGCCGCCGATGCCCGCGACGGCGTCATAAGAGCCACGGCGCAGCGAGGCCGCAAGCTCCTGTCCCGCGTCGACGGTGCCGTCGCGCACGAGGAACACATCTGCTTCCGGGAGTTCGAGCTCGAGCACGCGAGCGATTTCCTCGCCTTGACCACGACCGACCGCCACCGCGACATGCCCGTTGGCCGAGATCCGCTGGTCGCACAGAAGCGCGCCGAGTCCACTGACCGCGCCGCCGCGCACGTCGACGCTCAGCGGCAGGGCCGCCATGCGGGCTAGTACTGGCACGCGATCTCCTTGGCCCGGGCCAAGTCGTCGTGGTTGTCGACTTCGACCCACTCGACCGAGCCGATCGGCGCCACGCCGATGAATCCGCCGCGGTCGACGAACTCCTGGTACCCGTCCTCGTAGTACAGCCCGGGATCCCGCCGCCATGTCGCCTCCAGGGCGTCGGCCAGCGGTGCCGCCGCCTGCGGCTCGATCAACGTGAGACCGATGTACTCACCGTCTGAAGCTTGCGGATCGGCTTGCTTGTTGATGCGCTGCATGCCGCCGTCTTCGGCGAGCACCACCTTCATCTCCTCTTGACCGAGCGACTTGGCGTCGTCGAGTGCCAAGACGATGTCCGGCCCGCGGGCCGCCAGCAGGCGCTCTTCCACGCTCACGGGATGCACCGTGTCGCCGTTGACGAGGAGAACGCCTTCGCCGAAGAACTGCCGCGCCAGCCAGAGCGAGTAGGCGTTGTTCCACTCCTCGGCGCGGTCGTTGTAGACCAGCTCGAGCCGCACGCCGAAGCGCTGCTCAAGGGCGGGGGCCTGCTCTTGGATGCGCTCGGCGGCAAAGCCGGTGACGATCACCACTTCGTCGATGTCGACGGAGCGTAGGTTCGCCAGCGCGTTGTCGAGGATCGTCGTCTCGTCGGCGACGGGCAACAACGTCTTCGGCAGTCCGATCGTCAGCGGACGTAGCCGTTGACCCTGACCGGCCGCGAGAACCATGCCGATCATTCGTCTGCGCCCTCCTCTTCGTCTACTACGGCGGGGCGCGCGGCCCGAACGTGCCGGCGCCACCCCGAAATGCTTTCAGTTACGTAGATGGTGCCGAGTACCGCCCCGGCCACGAGCATTCCCGGGCCGAGCAGGCCGACCGCGGCGAGGACGACGGCGATCAGCATCCGGGCGTCCCAGCCGCCGCCGATCAAGCCGATCCAATGCGGCGGCGCCACTCCCTGCTGCCTGATCCGATACACGGTGTCGTAGTGGTGGAAGGCCAGTGCCGCCAGCAGCGCAAAGCACAGCGGCAAGGCATCCGGCTCGGCCAGCACCGTCAGCCGGATCAAAAACCCGTACTCGAGCGCACGCAGCAACGGCGGCACGACCCAGGCGAAGCGGCCGAAGTGCGAGCGCGCCGACCCGGCACCTATGAGCACGACTGCCGCGACCACCGCCAAGAGCAAGTCGGGAACCGGCTGCTTGAGCGTAGCCGCTGCGGCCGCGAGCACGCCGGCGCCGATCAAAGCCAGCGCGACCTCGTTGAGCGGGACGGCCTTCGCCGCCACAGCGCCGATCGCCCGCGCCAGCGGACCGTCGTCGCGGTAGGTCTGCAGCGCGTTGAAGGCACCAGACACGTCGCGGCCCTTGTCATGCGATCGCACCACGGACCGCACCATGCGGCCGAGCAGGGCGTACGCCGCCGCCACCGCTCCCCACGACAGCAACGCGAGGAACGTGACGCGGGGGCTGAAGAAGGCCGCCGTGACGGCAATCAAGCCGAAGCGCTCGCCGATCGGCAGCACGATGATGCGCTTCACCCAGTAAGTCAGACGCCAGCGGTCGAGGCGGCCAAGCGTACGCAGCAGGCGGCGGGCGACTGCACGGGCCGCCCGCCGCCGCGACCGTGGCACTGCCGCCGGCTCCGTCTCGACCACGCCCGCAAGCTCTCCGTCTTCGGAGGCCGACGCCGGCGCGCCGCGTGAACCGCCGGGCTGCTCCAGCGGCAGTGGCTTGGTCGAAGCGAGTACGGCGCGTTGGCCCGCGCTGTAAGAGAAGTCAAGTGCGTGACGGGCGGTTTGCAGCGCCATAGCGGAAGCCGCCAACAGCCACACGTTGTCGTCGAAGCCACGCGTGGCGCCCAGCGCCAGGCCCGCGAAGATGACGTACTCCTTCGCGCGGTCGAGTACGGAATCCAGCCACGCCCCCAGCTTCGAGAACTGCCGCGTGTAGCGGGCGAGCTGACCGTCGACGCAGTCGAGCATGAACGCGAAGTAAGCGAGCACCGCGCCCACCACCAGGCCGGTGCGCGAACCGGTGGCGAAACCTCCCGCCGCCGCGATTCCCACGAGCATCGACACGACCGAGATGGCGTTCGGCGTCCAGCCGCGCCGGGCCGCGAACCGGGCGATGTAACGCGAATAAGTGCTGACGAAGAAGGTGGTGAAGAACCCGTCTGAGCCCTTGACCGCGGCGTCGAGCGCTACTTCGTCCTCGTCGAGCTCCCCCAGCGCCTGTGACGCTTCGTCGACGGCTTGACGAGACAACGGGCGGCCGTAGTAGAAGCCACGGAGGTGGCGCGCAGCGATCTGGACGTCCGACCGCACGAGCCCGACGAGCAGCAGAGAAACCACGTCGTTGCGCGAAACCTCGACCCGGCGGCCGAGCAGCTCCGTCGCCTGCTCGTCCAATGGCAGCGAAGGCCACACTTCCGGCCCTGGTCTCGGTGCCGTCGGATCCTCGCGGGCCGCGCTCCACAGGCGCATCCGCCATTCGGTCGACTTGCGCTTGAACTCCTCTTTCCACAGGGGCGGAGGCGCTTGCACCATGTCAGCCAAGCGCTGGGCGACGGAAACAAGTGCTGAACGGTCCCGCGCGTCGACTTTCAGCAGGCCGAGAAAGTACGGCCCGCTGCCGTCTTCGCGGTGATACGGCGAGGCAGCTCCGATGACACGACCGCGCGCCGATCGCGTTCGAAACGACCACGCGCCCCGCGACTTGGAGCCGCTGACGAGGATTCCGGTGACGATGCGCGGATCCGCGAACAGGCCCGCAAGCGCTTCGCGCTGAGTCAGCGCATCGCCGCGGGCAATCAGCAGTGATCGAGGAGCGGCGGTGGCAAGGTCGGCAACCGCGCGGAGGTCACTCGCGACGCTTTCGCTGCCTACCACCTTCGCTTCGATGCCGCTCGCAGCGGCGGCGCGTTCGAGCGCTGCGACCCATTGAGGCCGCGTGATGATCGATGCGCGCGCAACTTCGAGCGTCTCGAGCTGCTCGAGCAACCGGCCGAGAATCGTCGTGCCGTCGATCTCGAGCGTGGCCGCGCAATCGTGCTCGTTGGAAGCAGTCGTCGCGAGCAGGATGGCCGAAGTGCCGGCAGCAGTCGTCGCCCGCGGATGCGAGGCTCGGCGGCTGCTTACGCGGCGAGGGCGCTCGGTGGCGGTTGCTCGCTCGGAAGAGGCAGCACTCAACGGCGCCGCTCGCTCGCTGTGATCGCGGCCTTCACTGTGACCTACCGTATCGGCTCGAGTTGCGGCAAAGCCGCGCCACCGCCAACTGGTAGCGCGCGAAGCAACTCCGACCACTGTTTGCCGACTACTTCGATGTCGAAAGAAGCGGCGGTGGTCAGCGCGGCTTCACCCATGTGGCGCCTTCGCTCGCCATCGCTCATCAGTTTCTTCAACGCGATGGCGAAGGCCGGAACGTCTTCGGCGGGGACGAGGTACCCGTCTTGGCCGTCGTGGACGATTTCGTTTGGCCCACGCGGGCAGTCGAACGACACCACTGGGACGCCCTTGCTCATCGCTTCGAGTAGGACCATCCCGAAACCCTCGTAGCGAGAGCTGAGTGCGAAAATCGACGCCTTGGAGAGCTCTTCGCCGAGCTTGCGCGTCGGCCCCATCAGCAGCACGTTGTTGTAGAGCTCCAGTTCGAGGATCCGACGCGCCAGCCGGCGACGCGCCGGCCCGGCTCCGAAGATCCGCAGAACCCACTCCGGATGGTCCGCCACGGCCGCGGCGAAGGCTTCGATCAAAAGGTCAAAGCCCTTCTGGCGCGTCATCCGCCCGGCGGCGACGATGATCGGCTGCTCGAGGGTCGAGCGGCCGCCTTCGAGCTCGGGCAGCGCGTTGGGAATGCGCACGACGCGCGTTGGATATTTGCGCAGCAGCTCGCCGTAGTCCCGTCGGTCGTCTTCGGTCAGTACGGCAAGCGCGTCGAGCTTGCCGTAAGAGCGCCGTATTTCGACCGCCAGGCCGGGCCGGTGTGCGTGGTAGTGCATGTGCTCCTGCCCGACTGTGAGCACATCCGGAGCGGCCAGCTCAGCGGCGAGCATGTTGAACGCCGGCCGCGTGGTGATGAGAACGCCGGACCGGTGCGCGCGCAATGTGCGCAGCCACCCCAAGTCCGTCCACAGCGACGACGTCGCAAACCCGAAGTCCTCCTCAGGCATGAGCACACTCGGGAGGGAATCGAGCAGGCGGTTGATGCGCGACCCCACGATTCCCGGCCGGCGATCGGAGAGGAACCTGAACGTCACTCCTTTTGGCGTCGGCAGGAAGGGCGTGTCGCGGCGGCGCGTGACGCTGACCACTTCGACGTCGTACTCGCCGGCCAGATAGCCCGCGAGGTTGAGCACCGTGCGGATGGTGCCGCCCATTCCGTACGAGCTCATGAGGACGATCACGACTTTGGTCCGCCCCTGCCCCGGGGGCGCCGGCCGTGCGCCGGAATGCAGGACTTTTCCGATCGCACGGATAAGCGCCCTGCGCGGCTCGGCGACCAGCGGAGTCCACCAGCGCCGGCCACGCCCATGCCAAGAACTGTTCTCAAAGGCGTCCATCGATTCGGATGCTTCCTTGTCTTCGGGCGCCCGGCCGGCGTCCTCGTCGGATTCCTCTTGGGTGGTCGCCGCCCCGGGAAAGCGCACCGCCCGCGAGCGGACGCTGAGATCCTCGTTGCGGTTGTAGTAGGGACGCAACCGCCGCTCGAGGCCGTCGCAAGCCACGCGACGCTCGGGAAAGACGACGACTCTCGTCTTGTCGGGCACGTCGTCGAGCGGCGCGCGCAAACGCAGCCGCCGCTCGCCGGCTCCGAGATAGAAGTCCCAGTAGTCGGTTCCGTCGCTGTCGCGGACGAGGTCGCACAACTGAAAGCTCGCCGAGAATGGCTGTCCCGGCAAGGCGGCCACCGAGACGGCGATGGCTTCCGTGCTCTGGCGATGTACGCACAGAAGGCGCGCGTCGTCGTGAGCATCGACCTTTGATTCCGGCAGTCTGGCCACCACGGTCAGCGTGTCCCGCGTGATCTCGACGCGGTCGATCGCCGCACGCTCGGACAAGTCCAGCAGCGCGAACCTCAGGTAGCCGTTGGAAGTGGCGAAAGAGCGCACGACACAACCGCCGTCGCCGTGGGGAACCGCAATCGGCGTGGGCAGCTCCTTGGCGTCGGCGACAGCCAGCCGCCGGAGATCCTCGCCGGGAAGCGCCAAGTACAAGTCCCAGGCTCCCAGCCAGTCGGTGGCCGGCCCTCGGCACGCGAACGAACCCGCCGCCTCGAAGTCCGTTCCCAGCGCGACGACTGGCCATACACGCTCTCGCTTGGACCGGCGGTGGCGCAGGATGATCTTCGCCTTCGGCATCGACAGCGCTTGGGCTTGCACTCCCGCGCTGCCGCGAACGACCACCTCACCGCTCGGCGCGATCTCCACGGTCCGCACGGATGCCGGGACGGCAGCGCCCTCGGAGAAGAGCGTCGCCAGAACTTCGATGGTCGGTCGTCTTATTGGTTGTACGGCCACGGCGGCACCCTTTCAGGCGGCGAGTCTACCGGGCGCCATGCTGTCCTCGAAGCCGCGTGAGCGGTAGCCTTGCTGGCCGTGAATCTGCCTGTCAAACTGCCGGAGGACTGGAAGGGCTCGGTCAACACCGCTCTGACGCGGGCGACGGGCTACCAGCTGACCAAGGCCGAAGGGGCGCACGCCCAGCGTCGTCGTCGCCGCCGGCGCAAGGCCTCCAGCGACCGCCTTGTCGAGTCGCCCGCCTTCATCCTTTCAACGCTTCGGTCGGGATCGACGCTTCTGCGCGTGTTGCTCAACAGCCACTCGCAGATTCACGCGCCGCAGGAGCTGCACCTGCGAGCAGTCGACGTCAGGCTCAAGAACAAATGGGCCGTGCGCGCGATGAAGGAGATCAGGCTCGACAACGAGAAGCTCGAGTACCTCCTGTGGGACCGCATCCTGCACCGCGAGCTCAGCAACAGCGGCAAGCGCCAGCTCGTCAACAAGACTCCGAGCGACGTCTTCATCGCTGACCGGATCAAGGAGTGCTGGCCGGACTCCCAGTTCATCTTCCTGCTTCGCCACCCGGCCGCCATCGTTCGATCACGTCAGAACCTGCGGCCGAAGTCAAAAGACAGCGTGGAAACGATCCTGCGCTACGGCGAGGCGCTCGAACGGGCGCGCCAGCACCACACCGGATTGACCGTGCGCTACGAGGACGTCACCAACAATCCTGAAGCCCAGACGCGGCGTATCTGCGACTTCCTTGATCTGCAGTGGGAACCGGGTATGACCGACTACGGCCAGCACAACCACGGCCGCTACAAGGCTGGCCTTGGTGACTGGGCGGGCAAGATTAAGACGGGCCAGGTGCAACCGGCGCAGCCACCTCCCCCGGCGCATGAGATCCCGGCCGAACTGCGGCCGCTGTGCATGGCATGGGGCTATATGGCGGCCGACGGCGGGAACCTGCCCGCGGCGCAGAACGCCCTCGGTCAGGTGCAGCCGACTTCGGGTTGAGCCCGTCACCTACCGCGAGGTCTCGTTGAGCGAGCCGGGTTGGTTACCGTTGACCAAGCTTCTGGCGAAGCAGGGCGGCGCCCTTTCTGGCCTGCTCGAGACGCGGCCGCGAGGCACTCCCATTGTTCAGGCGCTTGGCGTCTGAGAGCTCCCGGAAAAGCCCTTCCCAGCGCTCGGCGAGCTTGGCGACTTCGAAGTTCTCGGCTTTTTGGCGGGCCGCTTCGGCCATGCGCACGCGCTTGTCCTTGTCGTCCATGAGCTCGAGCATGCGCGCCTCGAGGGCCTTTTTGTCGCCGTTGGGCACCACGTAGCCGTCGACGCCGTCGGTGATGATGTCGCGCGGGCCTGTTGGACAGTCGTAACTGATGACGGGCAGGCCGACCCCCATGGCTTCCAGCAGCACCATCGGAAGCCCTTCCTTGCGCGAAGTCATGACGTAGAGCGACGACTCGGCCATGCGCTCGAAAAGCTCAGACGTACGGCCCTTCAGCTTGGCACTGCCCTGTAGGTTGAGCGCTTCCAGCTGTTCTTTCAGCGCATCCTCGACCGGGCCGGCACCGTAGATCTCCAGGCGCCAGTCGGGCCGCTGGGCCGCCACGCGCGCCCATACCGGAAGCAGGCGGTCATAGCCCTTCTGCTTGGCCAGGCGCCCGGCGGTGATGACGACCTTCGAGTCGAGCGTGGCCCGGTGGCCGCCAAGGTCGGGAACGCCGTTGGGAATGGCCAGGACTCGGGTGGAGCCCTTCAACAACGCGTCGTACTCGTGGGCGTCGCGCTCGGTGAGCGTCACCACAGCATCAAGCCGCGGGTACCACCGCGCGATCGACCTGCGCAGCGGCGGCCTGTAGGACCCGAGGTTCATGTGGTCTTGTGCCACGCGAACGACGCCGGGGCGGGCGAACTTCGCGATCACGAGATTGATCGCGGGACGGGTTCCCACCAGCACTCCGTCGCGGACCGAAAGCACGAACCGCAGCAGTTCCAGATCGGTGTAGACACTCCACTCCTCGGTGCGGCCGTCGCGGCGGTGCCCGATGATGCTGCGACGCGGCGCGGCCACCTCGCGCCAACGGTCGCGCAACTCTCCCTTGAATCCGCCCGACGGTTCGAGCCCTTGCTTGTGCGACCACTCGTCGACGAGCGGGATCACGCGCACTCGCGGATCCATGGGAAACGTCAGCTTCTCTCGCCGGCGCAACACGCTCACGACTTCGACGTCATGCCCACGCTGGGCGAGCGCTGACGCGGTGCTCGAAATCGTTCGAGCCGTGCCACCGCCCACGTAGGCGTTGGCTATCAGCAGACGTATCTTCATCGGCGAGGCAGGATCGGCAAGGGATGAGAGGCTAGAGATGCGCGCGGCGGTAGCGCTCCACGGCGCGCACCTGCCGGTAAGGCAAGGCGGCCGCACGTCCGGGCGAACGCTAGCCTAGGGCGTAGCCGAGCGGCTCGCTGAGCGCCGCCTGACGCTCGTCCCCGCTACACGCCCTCGCGCGCCCGCGGGGATGCGCGTCGTCGCGGCGGCTCTCACGCCGTTGCGGGGGCCGGTCAAGTAACCCCCCTGTTACGCCGATTAGAGATCACATGCCCCGCTTGCTGCTCGCCATCCTCGCCGGCCTGATCGGCGCCCTGCCCGTCTTGTTCTTCTCTCCTGCCGCGCAGGCCGCTTCACGAGGACCATGCATCGAAGGGCAAGCGAAGCCGGTTTGTTACTTCTGGACCGCCAAGACGACCTTCGTCGCCGATGGCGACACCATCCAAGTCGACATCGACAACGATGGTTCAAGGGCGATCAAATCGATCCGCTTCACCGGCATCAACGCGATGGAGCTGAGCCGGTACAGCAAGTATCCCAATCGTCGTCGCGGCGCCTGCCACGGCTTGGCGGCGACATCGCTGGTCGAGAGCTACATCAAGCGGGCTCGCGGGCGTGTCCGGCTTGCCGCGCAGAACCGCAACAGCGTCACCGGGCACCGGCTGCGCCGTTCGGTCGCCGTGCGATCGGGCGGTCGCTGGGTCGATCTGGGCCGCGTCGTGATGGAGCAGGGCCTTGCGCTGTGGCTGCCCAACGGCACCGAAAACGCGCACAACCGCGAGTACCACAACCTGGCCGAGCAGGCCGCGGGCGCTCAGCGTGGCATGTACAACCCGGCCGCCTGTGGCGCCGGCCCCTCGCCGGAAGCTCAGCTCAAGGTCTACGTCCAATGGGATGCCGACGGCAACGACTCCGACAACCTCAACGGCGAATGGGTCGACATCCGCAACACCGGGACCACGGACGTCCCGCTCGCCGGCTGGTGGGTGCGCGACTCATGGCTGATCTACAACGCCCGCAAGGTCCCCGGCTACGAGTTCCCCGCGGGCGCTGTCGTCCCGGCCGGCGGCACCGTTCGCTTGCACGTCGGTTGCGGCACCAACACCGGCCAGCGCTTCTACTGGTGCCAGCGTTCCGCGGTGTTCGAGAACGCCGACCGCCTGCGCTCCAGCGGCGATGGCGCCTACCTCTTCGATCCTCAGGGCGACTTGCGCGCGTCGATGATGTACCCGTGCGTCTTCAATTGCTCCACTCCCCTGGCCGGCGCGGTGCGAGTGACCGCTCATCCGACCACGCCGGAATCGGTGACCGTCCGTAACGTCTCGGGCGGACCGGTCGATCTCGACGGCCACGTCCTGAAGCTCCACCTCGGCGGCAACCGCGAGAAGTTCATCTTCGGATACCCCTTCGGCGCCGGCAGCCAGCTGGCACCCGGTCAAGAGCTACGGATCTGGATGGACGGCTCGCCCTCCCAGAGCGCGCCGCTGGAGCGCTTCCTGGGCCGCGGAGCGTACGTCCTGGCCGACGGCGGCAACACCGTCAGCTTGCGCTCGCAAACCGACGTCACGGTGGCTTGCGACTCCTGGGGCCGCGCGCACTGCTAGCGGCACGGTTCTAAGACCTCACGGTCCTGCGGTCGCGCGATTGCGACCGCCCAACGGGCGCGCGTCGCACGGTTACCATGCCGCGCGATGCGCGCCCACGTCGTAGATCCCTCCGCTTTCGCCCCGCCCTACGACCACGCGCTATGTGCCGCTGTGGCGCGTGCGGGCGCTGATGTGGAGCTGATAACGAGCACGTTCGCTTACGGCCCAGTGCCCGCAGTCGAGGGCTATACGCGTCGCGAGAGCTTCTACTCCTGGACTCCTCGCACCGACGTCCATCGGGTTCGGACGCTGGCGAAGCTGGCACAACACGTGCCGGACATGCTGCGCTACCGCGCCTGCGCTTCAAAGGCGGATGTCGTGCACTTCCAATGGCTTCCGGTCGACGCGCTCGATGCGCAGCTGCTGCCGTCCAGCCAGCCGAAGCTGTTGACCGCCCACGAGATCCTTCCGCGTCATCCCAAGCCGGGTCAACGCTGGGGACGGCGGCGCCTGTATGACCGCGTGAATGCAGTCGTCACCCACACCTCGCACGGTCGGTCCCGGCTCGTCGACGAGCTCGGCGTGCCGGCAGAGAAAGTCGAGCTGATTCCGCACGGCGTCTTCGACTACCTCACCAATCAGCCGGACGAGCAGCCACTGCCGGCGGACCTTGCCGCCGTGGAGGGGCCTGTCGTCCTGTGTTTCGGCGTTTGGCGCCCGTACCACGGCATCGATGTGTTGCTCGAGGCGTGGAACGGGATTGAGAACGCCGAGCTGTGGGTCGCCGGCCTTCCGCGCATGCCGACCGCGGAATTGACCGCCAACCCGCCCGCGCGCACGCGCTTCGTCCCGCGCTTTATCACCGACGCCGAGCTTCCCGCCTTCTTCCGCCGCGCCGACTTGATCGTCTTGCCTTACCGGGCGATCGAGGCTTCCGGCGTTCTCTACACCGCACTGGCCTTCGGCAAGCCGATCCTTGCCACGGACGTCGGCGGCTTCCGCGACGTCGGCGCCATCGGCGCCGCCCACCTCGTGCCGCCGAGCGACCCGGACGCGCTACGCGCCGCCCTGCGTGAGCTTCTGCAAGACGACGACTTGCGTGAGCGCTACGCCGCCGGCGCACGTGCCGCGGCCGCCGGCCCCTATTCCTGGGATGTTATCGGCCGCCAGACCCTGGCGCTGTACGAGCGTCTGCTGGCCTGAAGCCGACGGTGACGGTCGAGGCGCACCGCCCCCGAGGCGGGGGCGGGCTGGCTGGCCGAGCCGAGGCGCGTCAGTGGCAGGCCGCGTTGCCAGAGTCAGCCACGGCGCCGTGCTCGGTCACGAACTGCCAGTCGTAACCGCCCTCGCGCATGACGAGTCGCAGCACCCCGAAGTCCTGCGCGTTGCGCGCCTCGCTGTTGGCTTCGGGCACGAATAGTTCCTGGTGTGAATAGCCACCCGCCCCGGAGATGAACTGACGGAGACCGGTGGCAGGATCGGCGACGCCTTCGGGGCTCTGTGGCGCAAAGCGCTCGTAGGCGTGATCGTGACCGTTGAGGATCACGTCCGCCCCGGCCTCGTGAAGCGCACGCCAGATCGGGCGCATGGGTTCGCTGGGCTGTTGGATCCCCGAGCTGAACAAAGGGTGATGCCAGACGGCGAGCGTGCAGGCCGCCGGATTGGCGGCGAGATCCGCTCGCAGCCATTGCTCCTGCGGCGATCCTGCCGCGCACCCGGTCGCGGTCGGCCGGCGGGGCGGATGAGCGCACTGCGAATTGAGCGCGACCACATGCCACGAGCCGAGGTCAAAGGAGTAGTAGCCGGCGTCGCGTGAACCGGCCTGCCCGGTCGGGCGTCCCGGACCGTTGAAGTAGTCGAAGTAGCCCGCCGCCCCGGGAACGCGGTATTCGTGGTTCCCCGGCACCGGGAACATCAGATCCTTCATCCGTCCCCACGTCGGCTCAAAGGACTGCTGAAACGCCGCGAGATTGCCGTCGGGGTACTGAAGATCGCCGAGCATCAGCACTCCGGCCAGGTCCATGTTCGCGGCGAGCTCGGAGGTATGGCGCTGGCGACAGCGATCCACGATGCCCTCGCCGCCGCCATAGCCGGGATCGATGGGAGGACAGGCGATGTCTCCCACCGCGGCGACGACCGGTTCCTGGCTGACCGTCTGCCAGTCGGGCGCTTGGGCGCCCGCACGAGCGAGGCTGATGGTTCGCGCCTTTCCGCCGCTTGCTTTCACGACGTAAAGGCGCGTGCGCCCACGCAGACCGGCCGAGAAGACGACGCGGCGCCCGTCAGGTGACCAGACCGGGTCCGAGACGCCGTCGAGTGGCTTGCCGTTGCGCTCGTTGCGCACCCTGAGCGGCGCCACTTCGCCGTCTTCGACGCCCACAATGCGCAACTCGCGACGGCCGTTTTCGCGACGTGTGAAGGCCAGTAGGCGCCCGTCGGGCGACCACGATGGCGAGCGGTCGTCGAAGTCCCCCTCCGTGACGCGGACCGCGGAGCTAGAAGAATCCGGTCCCATCACCCACAGGTCCCCGTCACCCGCGGCGGTATCGCGGACAAACGCGATCGCGCCCGACGCCGACCAGGCCGGCTCGTAGTCATCCGCGGCGCGATAGGTGAGCCGCTGCAGGCGGGTTCCGTCGATGGCGACGCGATAGAGATCGCGAGCGCCACGCGGCCCACGGGTGAAGACGAGCGCATCCCCCTGCCCGGAGAAGGCTGGATCACCGTCGCCCTCCGGGCCCGTAGTCGCGCTCCGCAATCCGCTGCCGCGGTCGTAGACGGTCCAGAGGTTCCCCGCGCGCGCAAAGGCGATACGCCGCCCCTGAGGAGAGAAAGCCGGATCACGCGGGCGGCCCCCGACTTGCAGCCGGGCGACGAGGTTGCCGGTTGATTCCCGCAGGTAGAGCGATCCGCGGTTGGACTCAGTTCCCTCGTGCACGACGACGCCGTTTTTCCCTGCGAAAGCGGCGTGGGCTTGCGGGGCAGCGCACATTGCGGCCAGCAACGCGAGCAGCAGGAGCAGGCGAAGCGGCGCAGCCGACAGCGCCGGCGCGCACAGGCGAAATAGTCGTACAGGCGCATGCGCGAGCATCAACGGCCCGTGAAGGGTAGCTGCCCGCTGATCCGCCGCGGGCCGGCTACCAGCTCCGAGCGCGTCCGTCGTAACGTAGCCGCGCCATGACTGTGCCACGCACATGGTTTCCGTATGTCCTGCTCGCCGCGACGCTTGTCGCCGGCACGCTGCTGCGCCTGCACCACGTCAGCCATGGCCTTCCGTACGTCTACCACTCCGACGAGGCGCTGCACTTCACCAGCCGGGCGATCGAGATGCTCGGCGGCGACGGGCTCAATCCGGAGTACTTCGAGAACCCGTCGGCCTTCACTTATCTCGTCTACGCCGCCCTGTTGTTCTGGGACCGCGGACCGGTTCCCTTCGACGATCCTGGGGTGCTCTTCACAGTGCTCGAGCGCAACCCGTCGTTCGCCTACGAGACCGGTCGCGTCATCGCCATCGTGCTGTGCATGGCGGCGGTGGCGGGCACCTTTGAAGTCGGCCGGCGGCTTTGGAGTCCCGCGGCGGGAGCGGTAGCGGCGGCGCTGCTCGCGTTCTCGTTTCTCACCGTGTCGTATTCGCGCTTCGCCCTGACCGACACGGGCGTGCTGTTGCCGGTGGTCGTCGCCATCTACGCGGCCATTCGGGCTCATGAGGACGGGGGCTGGCGGTACTACGTGCTCACGGGCATCGCCGTAGGCCTCGCTGTCGGGTTCAAGTACACGGCGGGGTTGGTCGGCGTCCCTCTGCTGATCGCGGCGGCGCTGCATGTTCGCCGCGATCGTCGCGTCATACCCGGCCTGCTCGTCTGCGCGGCGGTGACCGTGATCACCTTCTTCGTCACGACGCCGTACTTCTTCTTCGAGCTCTCAGAAGCGCTCGACCAGCTCGGCGAGCAGAACGCCGCCGCCAACTTGCCCAAACTCGGGCAAGGCGACGGCAACCCGTTCACGTTTTACGTGGGCAGCCTCGGCTGGGGCTTCGGAGTGCTGCCGGCGCTCGCTGCAGGAGCGGGGCTGATCCTGACAGGGCGTCGAGACCGTGTCCGCGCGATGCTGCTCGCTGCCTTTCCGATCGTGATGTACCTGTACTTGTGCACCGCCGACCGTCACTTCGGCCGCTGGCTGATGCCGACTTATCCCGTGCTGGCGCTGCTCGGCGGCGTGGCGATCGCCCGGGCGGCGGAGCTCGTGCCCGCCCGCCCAGCCTTGCGTGCCGTCGCACTGGCCGTACTGGTGCTCGTGACGATCGCGCAGCCGCTTCAAGCCAGTGCCCACACGGTGCGGCTTCAGGGCCGCGACGACACGCGGATCCTCGCGCGCAAGCACTTGCTCCGCACGCTGCCGCGCGACGCGCGCGTGGTTGTCGAGCCGGGTGTGCCGAGTGGCTACTTCAACAAGCGCCTGACGGTGGGGTTCAACGCGCCACCGCGCACCCAGGTCGCCGGGGGAACGCCGCAGCGCTTCATTCTCGCGCTGCAACCGTCGCGGATCGACCGCTACCGCAAGGCGGGCTACTGCACCGTGGTGACTTTGAGCACCGTCAAAGGACGCGCCTTGCAAGACGCCGTCGGCCCGGCGATGGCGTACTACCGGCGCCTGGAACGCGAGTCGCGCGTCCTCTTTCAGGCTTCGCCGTACAACCCGAACTCGACTCCTCCCCCGTTTCACTTCGACTGGTCGACGCACTTGTTCTACCCGCAGGAGTACGTGCGCCCGGGACCCGAGGTGAAGGTCCATCGCCTCGACTCCTGTAGTCAAGACGTGGGCGGGCGGCCTGTGAAGCTGCCGGCGCCGCCGGGATTGCCGCAGGCCGATCCCGACTCGTTCGACTAGCGAGGAAACAAACGCCCTACCGCGCTGCGGCCCTACAGCGCGCTACTGGCTTCCAGCGCTCCGGTGCTCATTCGTAGTGCCGCTCGTCCGGCTTCGCAACCACGCGACCACGTCGGCGATCACGGCCGGATCGATCGTGTGCGGGACGTTCGTCTCGAGATAAAGCGCCGATCCTCCGCTGGCTTGCACTCGCTCGCACGCTTGACGGCCGAATTCAACCGGAATGACCTGGTCGAAGGAGCCGTGCGCGATCGCGGCCTGTAGCGCGCTCAAGTCCTCTTGCAACTCGAAGCCAGGCACGGTCGGCATGAATCCGCTCAGAGCCAGGATGCCGGCAGGACGCGGCCGGCCGGGCCCGATGCCCAGCGCCCATGACATCACCGCGCCCTGCGAGAAGCCGCCGAGGACCGTATTTTCGATCGGCACGCCGGTCTCTTCGGCCAACGCCCCAACCCAACTTTCGAGCGTTGCGAACGAGGAGTGAAAGGTCTCGGGATCAGGAAAGCCGACTTGACGCACGATGTACCAGTGCCGTCCACCGGGCGGCAGGTTGAGCGGCCCGCGCGGAGCCACGCAAAGCAGGCGCCGCTCGGGATCCAGCACGTCGAACAACGGGGCAAGGTCGCGTTCGTCGGCTCCGCGCCCATGCATCAAGACAAGGGCGCCCGCCGGTTCTCCCGCGGCGGGCCTGAGCTGATGGGCGAGTTCGTCGAGCGGCATCGTGGAGACGCTAGCGCCACTGGTGTGGTCCGGCCGTACCGCCCGGAGCGTGGCGAGTCCTAGCCGACTGGCACGGGTTCGCGCCGGCGCTCACGCTGGCGCGCGCGAATCGGCGGCGGCGCGGCCGCGGCCAGGGTCGCGCCCACGGCCAGAAGCGCCCAGGCCATCGCGTCTTCCAAGAAGGCGGCGTACATCCACGTGTGCGCGGTGAGGGCGACGAAAGCGGCGGCGATGGCGGCGCGCCTCAAGTCACGGCGGGCTCCGGCGAGCAGCCGCCTGAGCGCGACGGCCAGGAACGCGAAGTACAAGGCGAGGCCGAACACGCCCTGTTCGGCAGCGATGGTCACCGGGATGGTGTGCGAGGCAGCGCTCGCGCGCGGGCTGGAGACTTTCTCGACTCGCCGGTATTCGCGCTCGAAGGAACCCGATCCCCAGCCGATCAGCGGGCGGGCGGAAACAAGCTTCACTCCACCGTCGATCAGCTTCAGGCGCCCCGAACTGGCGCGATTGGCGGTTTCTCGGCTGGTCAGATCAACGCCGATCAAGCTGGGTGCGAACAAGACAAGGGAGACCCCCGTTGCCACGACCAGGGCACCAGCCAGCAGGATCCAGCGCGGCGGCCAGCGCAGCAGGGCCAGCGTTCCAAGCCCGGCCAGCAGCGCGGCGAAGCTCGATTGGGAAAGCGTCAGCAGCAGTCCGCCGGCCAGAATGACCAGGCCAGCAGTGGTCGCCAGCACGACTTTCTCGCGCTCGGACCAGATCAGCAGCGCGGCCAGGCCAAGCATCACGACGGCGAGAAAGCGCCCGTAGATGCTCGGATCGAAGAACAGGGAGTTGACCCGGAAGTACTCCTGCATCTGGTTCGACGCGATGACCTTGGGGTTGAACAACACTTCGCGCGTCGCGTACTCCACGAATCCGATCGCCGCGAAGATCAAAGCGAGCCCGACCAGCACGGCGAAGGACTGCCCGACCAGCCGCGGGCTCCAATCCAGCGACTTCAACTGGGCGAACAGCACGGCGAATGGGACGTAGAAGAACACGACTTGCGAGAGCGCCTTGCTCGGGTCGGTGGAGTAGACGGCCTGAACGGCGTAGAGGACGACCGAGCCAAGCAGCAGGCGCTCTAGCCATCCCGCCGGCTTGTCCTCCTGGCCACGATTCGAGCGGCGCAACCGCGGGATCGCCCATCCGAGCGCGCCGGTGCCGACGACGAGGTAGAGCGGAAGCAGCAGGTTCGCCGTCGTTCCACCCAATTCGATCGGGACGCGAAACGGCAGCGCGGCGGCGGCGGCGAGCGCAAAGGCATTGGGGCGCCGCGCAAAGATGACGGCGAGGACGGCTACCGCCGCGAGACCCACGACAAGCGCGCCGCCCACCAGCGCCGGCCGCGCCGTCAGCGCGGAGACTTGCGGACTGTCCCAAACTTCGGCCAACAGCAGCAGTGGTGAGACCACCAGCGCACCGAGCATGGCTACGGCGCGGGCGCGCACGGATCCAGCGAGGACCGCCGCAGCCGCGAGCGCCGCCGCTGCGACGACTCCCGTCAACTTGAGCCACTGCGGGATCATCCCCGCCGGCGTGGCGGCCGCGAGCACAAGGTCAAGGGGAACCGTCGCGGGCGCCAGGGCAAAGTCGATCGCCACGGAAGCGAGATTAGTGGGAGCGGCCGACGCGGCTTCGGAAAGGGCTAGGTACGGCAACGTGATGTCCACGCTTGCCCTCTTCTTTGCCCTCGGCGGCGTCGCTCGCCGGTATCGACGCGGGGAGTGGCCCTGGAAGGCGTCGATCTCGCAGCTTCAGCGGAGGGGGAGG
>JADDQZ010000015.1:9733-13550 GCA_016781085.1 Actinomycetota bacterium | reverse complement strand
GAGGCGCCGCGGCGACGGCGCAGACGTGACGTGAACATGTCGGTGATGTCGCGCGCCTCGGGTATCCGCATCGCCAAGACCAGGCCGATGTACACGGCGCTGCCCGCGATCAGGGCCGTCCCTACGCTGACGATTTGGGCCGGCAGCGAGCGGCCGAGCAGGCTGTCGAGGCCGAACCAGCTCCCGTAGGAGACCGCGCCGAGGGCGATCGAAGCCACGATCATCAAGGTGCACGCCTGGAGCGTTCTCGCCACTTCCAAACCACCTAGATCCTTGCGCAACGCCACCGCCTGTCCCAGCGTCATCACCGCCGTGGCCACCGCCGTTCCCGCCACGATTCCGGCGATACCGAAGGGTTTGTACAGCGCAAAGGAGACGGCGAAGTTGACGAGCAGCGTGACGCCGGCGAGCACGGTGGGCATCCACGGGCGCTGAATGGAGAAGAACGTGCGCGTCAGCAGCAGGTTGATGCCGGAGAAGGGCAGCGACAAGGAGAACCAGAACAGCGCTTGCGACACGAAGACGGTCGATTGCGCATCGAACTCACCGCGCTCGTACACCAGGCGGGTGATCGGCTCGGCCAAGACAAGGGTCGCCGCCATGGAAGGGATTAGCAGCAACGCGATCTGTCGCGTTCCCGTTCCCAGCACTTCCCGCAAGCCGCCGAAGTTCCGGCGAGCGGCGAACCGCGCCAGCGTCGGGAACAAAACGGTCGCCACGGCCACCGAGAACATCCCTTGCGGGAGCATGTAGATGCGGAAAGCGGCGTTGATGGCCGCGGGCGCTTCGATGTCGACTTCCGATCCGAGATACGAGTTGATCAGCAGGTTGAAGTTGATCAACCCGAGCCCGATCGTCACGGGCAACATCAACACGAGTATCTGGCGGATGCGCGGGTCGTTCCAAGACAGCGAGATGCGGAAGCTGAAACCGATCGACCGGAAGGCGGCGACCGACATCAGGAGCTGGATGACCGTGCCGACAAGCACGCCGATGGCGTAGGCATAGATCCTCTCCGCACCGTCGAAGAAACCGGGAAGGACGAGCAGGGCGACGATGATCACGACGTTCCAGACGACCGGCGCCAGCGCGGGAATGGAGAAGTGATCCTGGGCGTTCAAGATCCCCACCACGAGCCCATTGAGGCCGAGCAACACGACGATCGGGAACATGACCTGGGACAACCCGACCGTCAGGGCGTCGGTTTCGGCGTCGAATTCCGAGCCGGTGAGCGCCGGCATCAGCAACGGCGCCATGGCGATCATCACGATGGTGATCCCGCCCAGCACGACGAGAATCAGTCCGGTCATCGCGCCCGCCAACCGGAACGCCTCCCGCCTCTCCCCCTTTTCCATTAGTTCCGTGAAGACAGGGATGAAGGCGGCCGACAACGCGTTGTCGGCGAAGAGGGCGCGCACCAGGTTCGGCACCAGAAAGGCGAAGTCGAAGGCGGAAATCGGCCCTGTGGTGCCGAAGTAGTAACGCGCGACGATCTCACGAAGCAGGCCTGCGACGCGCGAGAATCCCGTGAGAACCGAGAAGATCGCGGTCTGCACCGCCAGACGGCGGCCAGCCGGCCGGGTCGCCATGGGAGCAGTGGCGTCGACGCCGCCGGCGGCTTCGGCGGGACCCGTCGAGCTCAGCTCGCCGACTTCGGCGGGCTTACAAGCTCCAGCACCGGTCGAGCCGTGGGGAACGGCACCGGTATGCCCGCCAGCTTCCTCGGGCATGGGTGCCTCCGAGGGAGTGTCAGCAGCCACGCGGGGCGCTATAGTACGCGGCCGCTGCGACTCAGCGTCGTGGCCACTTCCCTATGGCAAACATTCACTCCCAGAGGAAGCGCATCCTGCGCTCCGAGCGTGAGCGCCTCGAAAACCGGCGCTACACCTCCTCGATCAAGACCTACTTCCGCCGCCTCGAAGACGCGGTCAAGGGCGGCGACGAAGCACTCGCCGACACTGAACAGCGTGAGCTGGTTCAACTGATCGACAAAGCGATCAAGCGCGGAGCCTTGCACCGCAACAACGGCGCACGCAAGAAGGCCCGCGCCGCCCGCCTGCGCCGGGGCGCAGCGGCTTAACCACAAGCTAGTCGCTGGGACTTCGGCCGAGCGCCGGAGACCTGTGCAAGGGGGGCGCGGCCGGCAAGGTCCGCACCCGGTTCGACAACGCCCGGCCGAAGTCCCTCCCGCGCGCGCGGTTCGAAACCCGGCGATGCCGTCGGCCGACTCGGCTTGCGCCGGCGCGGACGACAACCACTTGGTCACAAGCTGGTAAGGAGGGGTTAACACGCCCCTACAGCTCGTCGTCGAAGCTGTTTCGCATCGACTTCCGGAGGGACTGATGCAGACACGAAGAGATTCCTGCGCGTGGGCGCAGCCGCGGCGGGCAGCGCGGCGGTGGCCTTGAGCCCAGGGGGATCGGCGCTGGCCGGTCACAGGGAACGGCCGCGCGTCGGTCGCCTCGTCAAGGACCCCAAGGGGATCCTTGATCTGCCGCGTGGCTTCCGCTACCGCGTCGTGCAGACGGTCGAGGACACGCTCTCGAACGGGGCGCCCGTGCCCGCGGACTTCGACGGGATGGTGGCCATGGCCGGACCCGGCGGCTCCACCGTTCTCGTGCGAAACCATGAGCTGTCCACCAGTGACACGAGAAAGAACCCTGTGCCCCAGAAGAACCCGTACGCCCAGGACGCGCCGGGCGGTACGACAACGCTGGTGGTAGATCGCGCCGGCCGCGCCGTGCGGTCGTTCGTGTCGTCGTCCGGCTCGCTGAACAACTGTGCGGGAGGCGGCACCCCCTGGGGCACCTGGGTGACGTGTGAGGAGGCTCGCACGACGGGCCACGGATACGCGTTCGAAGTCGACCCGCGCGATCCGGAGAGCAAGCTCTCGCGGACACCGATCCGCGGGATGGGTTTCTTCTCGCACGAGGCGATCGACATCGACCCGCGGACCGGCATCGTCTACTTGACCGAGGACGACTTCCGCGGGGAACAAGTCGCCTCCGATCAGGAGGTCCCCGGGAGAACTCGTTCGAGCTTCCTCTACCGGTATCTGCCGGACAACCGCGCGAAGAAGCCGGGGGCCTTGCAGGACGGCGGCAAGCTGCAGGCGATGGCGATCCAGGGCCGGCCCCAGTTCAACATCGATCTCGGTTACACGCGCGAACGCTTGCGCGTCGTATGGGTCGACGTCGACTCGAATGATCCGCACGAAGATGCGGTCGCCAAGGGCGCGGCGCGGTTCCAACGGCTGGAAGGCTGCCATTTCGCCGGCGGAGCCTTCTGGTTCGACGACACTTCGGGCGGCCAGTCCCGCCAAGGGCAGATCTTCCGCCTGACGCCGTCGGGCGACCCCCGTGGCGGCGGGGTCGACAGGCTCGAGCTCCATCTCGAAGCCGAGCGGCGCAAGCAGCTCGACTCGCCCGACAACCTCGTGGTTTCGCCCTGGGGCGACGTGCTGGTCGCCGAGGACGGCGACGGAGTCCAGCGCATGATGGGCATCACCCCGGACGGGGGTACCTACACCTTTGCCCGCAACCGGTTGGTCGGCGCCGGCGAGGACGGTACAGCGAGCGAGTTCGCCGGTCCCTGCTTTTCGCCTGACGGCCGGACGCTGTTCGTCAACATCCAGGACCCGGGGCACACGTTCGCGATCACAGGTCCGTTCCCCCGCTCGAACCCCCACCGCGTCACGTACCTGGCCGCGGCGGATCCGCTCCATCCCTGGGCGCCTCAGGTGTCGGAGGAGCTCGAGCAGCAGGCGGTCAAGCTCGGCGCCTCACCGTACGAGTTGGCAGCTTTCGCGGCGCTCGGC
>JADDQZ010000015.1:0-9534 GCA_016781085.1 Actinomycetota bacterium | reverse complement strand
GCCGCCTGCTTGTAGCGATATTGCGCGATATCATCCGTGCTATGTCCGAGCCGCTGATACCGCTGTACGTCCGGCTTGCCGCCGACCAGGCTCGCAAGCTCGAACAAGCCGTAGCCACTTCCGGCAAGTCGAAGCGGCAGTTTGTCGAAGACGCGGTGCGCGAGTACGTCGGCGGGGAGAACCCGCTCGTCGGCCGAGTGGCCTTTCGCGATGAGCCACGCGACATCTTGACGGCCGAGGAAGTCGGCGCGCTGCTGAGCCTCGAGCCCGAGCAGGTCAACGCCGCCGCCGAGGCCGGGGAGCTTCCGGGCCGCAAGCTGGCGGGCCAGTGGCGGTTCTCACGCAAAGTCGTCATGAACTGGATCGAGGGCGCCGAGGCCGCGGACGGCGGCGGGTCTTCGACGGTCTACTAGGCCGTTGCGGCGAGCACGGCCCTGACCGCGGCCGTGTCTTCCGACAGCTCCGCCCCTCCCCCGCCTCGGCTCTCGAGCTCGAGGTCGGCGAGGGCCACGAGCGCTGCTCGCAGCGCCGCCACGTCACGACGGGAGACATCGGCGATCAGCCGGTCTGCCGCCTTGGGACTCATGCGCAGCCCCCGCTTGACTTGAGCGACCGGCTGTCCGGCGGCGAGCGCCTCGGCGGCCGAAAGCGCTTCGCGCAGCCGGCGGACGATGGCGTAAAGCAGGCTTGGCAGCCGCTCGCCCTGAGCGCGCAACTCGAGCAGAATGCCGCTGGCGCCCGGCGCGTCTCCGGCGACTAGCGCGTCACCGAGCGCCCATACGCGCCGCTCGGCCGAGCTCGCGCAACTCGCCTCGATCTCCTCCACGCCGATGTGTGCCCCGAGGCCATGCTCGAGGGCAAGCTTTTCGAGCTCGCGCAGCAAGCGCTGCTGACGCTCACCGACTTGCGCGACCAACCGCTTGGCCGCTTGTGAGTCAAGCTCCAAGTCCATCTCGCCTGCCCGTGCCGCCACCCACTTCGGGAGTTCCCACAACTTGACGGCGGTTTCGGTCGCAACCACGCCGCCGACTGCTTTGACCGCGGAGTGCAGCCGATCCGGAGCCTTTGCCTTGCCTTCTTCGCGCGCAAAGAAGGCAACGGTCAGGGTGTCGGGCTCTACGCCCGCGAGCGCGCCAGCCACGCGCTCGGCATCGGCTTCCTTCCAGCGCTCGACGCCGTCGGCGATCACAAAGCGCCGTCCGATCGCGAAGGTCATTGCGGTCAAGGCACCGCAAACCGCGTCCGGAGTACAGGCAGCGGCGTCGAAAACCTCGACTCCGTTGGGTCCGGACTCGCTTTCCGCCAGCGCCCGCAGGCGCGCGCGCCGTTCGGCCACGCGCCCGTGGTCGTCGCCGTGGATGAGATAGGCGGACTTGAAGGCGGGCACGCGTTGTCGAGTCTAGTTCTCGGTCACGACGGTTCGACGCGCATGCCGTCGGCATCGATCCGCAGGCGCACCGTCCCGTCCAAGTCCGTGCGAACCACGTTCGGAACCACCTTGAGCGCCGAGAGCGTGTCGGGAGTCGGATGCCCGTAGGAGTTCTCGCGGCCGACTTCGATCGCCGCGAACGCCGGTGCGGTTTGTTCGAGCACGGCCGCAAGCCCGGGATCGTCGCTTCCGTGGTGGGGCACCTTGAGAACTTCCACGCGCGGTAGCTCCAATTGCGCGAGGACGTTCGACTCCGCGTCGGCGGGCAACAGCGCGTCGAACTCCCCGTGGCGCAGGTGCGCGACCACCGCGCGGTCGTTGGGATTACCACCGGGTTTGGTGCCCGGCACAAGCGCAGGCGGCCAGAGCAGTTCGACGGTGACCTCACCAACCCGCAAAGTTCGACCCGCGTGCGCGGAGACGATGCGTCCGCCGCCTGCATCCCGGACTGCGGACGGCAGCTGCCGCTGCACTGCCGTTGGCCAGCCGGCTCCGCCATTGAGCACCAGACGAGGGCGAAACGCCCGCACGACTTCCAGCGTCGCTCCTTCGTGATCGGCTTCCGCGTGTGTCACGAGGATCACGTCGAGGCGCTTCACCCCGGCTTTGTGCAGCTCTGCGACGACTCCGCCATCAGGCGGCCCTGTGTCGACGAGCATTGCGAGCGAGCGGGTTTGCACAAGGATCGCGTCGCCCTGACCAACATCTAGAAAAGACAACCTGAGCTCACCGGGAGCCAAAGCGACGGGCGCGCTCGAACGAGCTTCCTGCCAAGCGAAAAAGCTGACAGCGCCGGCCGTGGCGGCGACGACAAACAGACCAACACCCCGAATGCGCAGCGGCGATCCCGTACGCCCGACGGTTTCCCACAGCCTCAATCCATCGCCGGGCAAGCGTCGAAGCGTGAACGAGAGCACGCTAGCCACGAGGGCGATCGCGAGATAGACGGCGGCGACCGCGGTCCAGGAGTCGAGGCTGACGGGCAACACAGCCGCGCGCGGTTCGGCCGCCAGGTGCGCGATCCATTCGATGTAGCCCACAAGCCGACCGGCGATGACGGTAAACGGCGTGGCGAGCCACGGATCGAGCTGCGCGACTGCGGCGGCCAGCATTCCCAACCACATCACGGGAGCAACTGCCGGAGCAGCAGCGAGGTTGGCGGGCAGTGATACCAACGACAGCTCGCCGAAGTGATGGGCGAGCAGCGGCGCGGTGGCGACGGTCGCCGTCAGGGTGACTCCCGCGGTTTCGGCCACGACTGCCGGCATGCGACAGCTGCGCAGCGCTTCGGCCGTCGGTCGGGCTCCGGCGATCAAGCCGATCACAGCGGCGAAGGAAAGCTGCCATCCCGGCTGCTCGATCGCCCGGGGATTGAACGCCAGTGTCGCCGCGGCGGCGAGTGCAACGACGTACCAGCGCGACGCCGGGCGTCCGACGAGCCACGCCGCCAAGCCGGCGATTCCCATCACCCCCGCGCGTTGAATCGATGGGCCTGCCCCGGTCAAGGGGACGTAGAGGGCGATCAGGGCCACTGCTAGCCAGAGCCGCGCACGGACACCGATCCCGAGCACGATGCCTGCGGCGAAGACGAGCGCGGCGAGCAGCATCACGTTCTGTCCACTGACCGCGAGGATGTGCGCTAACCCGGAGCGCCGGAAGTCCTCGCGCACTGCTCCGGGCACGGACTCGTCTTCGCCTAGGACCATGCCGCGCAACAGCGCGGCTTCAGGTGGCTTCAGACCCGTTTGAAGCCCGCCGCGTGCCCGGTCCCGCACGCCGTCGAGGGCGCCAGCCAGCCCCGTCCGGGTCATCCCCGTGGCAGCGACCCGCTCGACGTCGATTGCCACTCCGGCACCGCTCAAGGCGGCGTACCGCTCCCAATCCCCGAGCGGTGACACCCGGCCGCTGATGTCCAGCACCGTTCCGATCCGCCATGACGAATCCTCGTGGACTCCGGCTCCCGCAGAGCCGGCCGCCGTGACCGAGTGGCCCCCCTCTACCCCGCCCGCTCGGCGCGATTGCCGCCGCAGCGCCGTCGAGTCGGCCACTTCGAGCGCCGCTTGCGGCAAGCGCACGAGGGCGACCTCGCCATCAGCGCTTCCTCCGAGAAAGCGCACGCGCGCTCTAGCGCCGCGCGCGCCCGTAATCCTTGGAGCCTCGACGAGCACCACCCGCCCCTCGATCGTTTCTCCCTGGCGGGCCGACCAGAAGCCGCCGTCAGTCGCTTCGAGCCGCGCTTGCCCCAAGGACGCAGCCAGAACCACCGCACCGGCCGCGCCGAGCGGAACTACCGAGCGCGCGCCGAATACGCTCAGGGCGAGGAAGCCGCTTAGCGCGGCAATGGCGAGGATCACAGGAGTGCCGGCTTGCGTCGCGCACAGCCCGGCCACGAACGTTCCCAACAGCGCGTGGCGAGGATGCAGCCGGAGGACTTCCACGGCGACGACCACCCGACCACGCGCGCCGTCGCCGAGCCGCCGGGAAAGCGCGGTGGCGACTGCCGAGCAAGGTCCCATCATGACCGGTCAGGAACACCGCTCGTGCGACGGTCTCATACCCGCACATGGTCCCTGAGCGTCGCCAGCCGCTTTTCTCCGATGCCCGGTACTTCTCCGAGCTCTTCCACGGATCCGAAGCCGCCGTTGGCTTCACGCGCCTCGAGGATCTTCTCTGCTGTCGCGGGTCCGATGCCCTCGAGCTCGTCGAGCTGTTCCACCGTCGCGGTATTCAGATTCAGCGGTACTCCGGGCACAGAGCTCGCTACGGCGGGAGATCCCGGAGGAAGTTTGGATCCAGCAGCAACAGCGGCAGCAGCGGCCGCTGCTGGCGTCAAGGGAACGATGATCTGGCGGCCGTCTTGGAGCTTGGCCGCGAGGTTGACTTGCGACAAGTCCGCGCCGGCGGTCGCGCCGCCCGCCCGGCGAACCGCATCGTCGACACGCGCGGGTGAAGGCAACCGGTACACGCCTGGGCGCCGGACGGCACCAGCGACGTGAATCGTGACCTTCCCGCCCCTGGAATCCGTGATCATCACCGGCGCCGAGGCTTTCGCCCCGACCGGCTCAGCGTGGCCTCGGTTCAGCCAGCGTGATCCCGCTACCAGCACCGCGGCGAGCACGGCGCCGTAGATCAGGACAGAGCGAAGAGACGTTTCGGGCACACAGGCGACGCTACGCCGGGACTTCCTCCGTGTCTTCGACGATTACGCAGGCTTTGATCACGGCTCTGTACCGGAAGGCCCCACTCCGCGTTCAGCTCAAGCAGACGAGGTCCGCTCGCCCGCAGACACGCCTTGCCGGACTCGCGCGTGCCTGAGCGCGAAAGCGACCGCCGATCGAGGGTCCGCCACCGGCGTCACTCGCTCGGGAAGGTCATTGCGTCCCGGATCCCAAGTGTCGATCCCGGCGACCGCCAGCCCTGCGCGTAGCGCCAAAGCGATTTCCGACAACGTGCCCCAGCCGCCGCCCACAGCGATCACCGCTTCGGCCGACCGCACGACCAGCGCGTTGCGCGCTTCTCCCAGTCCTGTCGGTACCGCGATCTGGACCCATTCGTTGGCGTCGCTGCGTGCCGATCCGGGCAGCAAGCCGACCGTCGTGCCGCCCCGGAAGCGTGCCCCGCGGCAAGCGGCGGCCATCACGCCACCAAGCCCGCCGCAAACCACGATGGCGCCGGCCGCGCCCAGCTCCTCACCGACTTGCTCGGCAACGGATTCTTCGGCCGCTGACGCGCTTCCCGGCCCGACGACTGCCACCCACGGGGCCGTTGCCGTCACCGGGACTCAGCGCACGACGAAGTTGACCAGCTTGCCCGGAACGACGACGACCTTGACGATTTCCTTGCCGTCGACGTTGGCTTGCAGCTTTTCGCTTCCGCGAGCGAGTTCTTCGAGCTCCTCGCGCGAGGCCTCTGACGGCGCCTGCAGCCGGTCGCGGACCTTGCCGTTGACCTGGATGACGAGCTCGACCGTCTCGCGCTCGAGGAACGACTGCTCGGCGCGCGGCCACGGCTGCTCCCAGACGCGGTGGCCCGTCAGTTTGTCGTAGACGTCAGAGCCGCAGTGCGGCGCGAAGGGAAAGATCAACGAAGCCGCGGTTGCGGCCGCGAAGTGCAGGGAAGCCGGGGCGACCCCCTCGCGCCGGCGATAGCACTCGTTGACGAGCTCCATCACGGCGGAAATCGCGGTGTTGAAGCCGAAGCGGCCCGTCATGTCGTTGGTGACCTTCTCGATGGCCCAATGCGCTTTGCGCAGCAGCTCCAAGTCATCGCCTGAGGCCGCGACGTCGGCGACGGGCTCAGCCGTTCCTGTCACCTCCGACACTTCCGCCCCCAGCCGCCACAAGCGGCTGAGAAAGCGGTGCACGCCTTCGACGCCTTCGTCGGACCAGTCAACGTCCTGGTCCGGGGGACCGATGAAGAGGACGTAGCAGCGCGTCGTGTCGGCGCCGTAGGAGTCCACGTAGGACGAAGGCGAGATGACGTTGCCCTTGGACTTCGACATCTTCGCGCCACCGCGCGTGATCATGCCCTGAGTGAAGAGCGTTTGGAAAGGTTCCTGTGTGTCGACGAGCCCCATGTCCGCGAACGCCTTGGTGAAGAAGCGTGCGTACATCAAGTGCAGGATCGCGTGCTCGACGCCGCCGATGTACTGGTCGACCGGCATCCACTCCGCCGCTGCGTCTTTGTCCCAGGGAGCGTCTGAGTTCTGGGGATCGCAGTAGCGCAGGAAGTACCACGACGAGTCGACGAACGTGTCCATCGTGTCGGTCTCGCGGCGTGCGGGACCCGAGCAAGACGGGCACCGTGTGGATACCCAATCCTCGGCGGCGGCGAGCGGCGAACGGCCCTTCGGCGCAAAGTCCGTTATGTCCGGGAGCTCCACGGGCAGCTGATCGTCCGGGACCGGCACGATCCCGCAGGCCTCGCAATAGACGACCGGGATCGGGGAGCCCCAGTAGCGCTGGCGCGAGAGCAGCCAGTCACGCAACCGGTAGTTGATCGACCGGTGCCCCATCCCCTGGTCGTCGAGCCAGTCCACCATCGACTCGAGCGCCTCGCGGTTATGCATCCCGTCGAAGCGCTGGTGCGAGTTGACAACGGGTCCGTCGCCCGCGTACGGCAGCTCGTCGCCGCCCTCGATCACCCGCCGGATGGGCAGATCGAACTTAGTCGCGAATTCGAAGTCGCGCTCGTCGTGCGCGGGAACGGCCATGATTGCGCCCGTGCCGTAATCCATCAGCACGTAGTCGGCGACGTACATCGGTATGCGCTCACCGTTGACGGGATTGATCACCGAGCGCCCGAGCGGCACTCCGGTCTTCTCTCGCTCGACGGCGCCGCGCGACTCCTGGCCTTCGGTCAGCGACTTGTTGACGTAGTCGCGGACGGCTTGCTCGTGGTCGGTGCCGGCGACGAGCTTCATCACGTCCGGGTGTTCGGGCGCCATGACGAAGAAGGTCGCGCCGAACAGCGTGTCTGGGCGCGTGGTGAAGACGGGATAGTCGACGTCGACTTCCGGGCACCGGAAGATGACTTCGGCGCCCGCCGAGCGGCCGATCCAATTGCGCTGCATCGTGACCACGTGCTCGGGCCAGGAGATGGAGTCGAGGTCTTCGAGCAACCGGTCGGCGTAATCGGTTATCCGGAAGAACCACTGCTCGAGCTGGCGGACTTCGACTTCGGAGCCACAGCGCTCGCAGTGACCGTCGACGACCTGCTCGTTGGCCAGCACCGTCGCGTCTTGCGGACACCAGTTGACCGCGGCCTCGTTGCGATAGGCCAGACCGCGCTCGTACATGCGCAGAAACAGCCATTGGGTCCAGCGGTAGTAGCGCGGCTCGTGCGTGCCGAACTCGCGCGACCAGTCGATCGAGATGCCCCATCGGCGGAACTGCTTCTGAAACGACGCAATCGACGCGGCCGTGGACTCGCGCGGGTGCACGCCGGTCTTGATCGCGTGGTTCTCTGCCGGCAGCCCAAAAGCGTCATAGCCCATGGGATGCAGGACCCGACGCCCGGTGCGCCGGTGAAAGTGCGCTACCGCGTCGCCGATCGAATAGTTCTTGAGATGGCCCATGTGGGGCTCGCCGGAGGGGTAGGGCAGCATCTCCAGGACGTAAGAGCTCTCAACGCCGGCGACCGCCTCGTTGGATACCTCCCACGTCCGCTCCTGCTCCCACACGCTCTGCCACCGGCGCTCTACCTCGTGCGGCTCGTAGCGCATGTCGCTCATTCGAAACGAGGTTATCTAGCCTGTGCCGGCAGTGGAGGACTCCGGCGACCAGCTCGATGCCCCGTCACGGGCCAGCCGCAAGATAGAGGCGATCGTCGCTGCGGCCGAATCAGCCGCCGAAGAGCTGCGGATTTTCAGCGAGCAGCGCGCCGCCGAGCGCATCGCCGAAGCGGACCGCGCAGCGGCCGGGCGCGTAGCCGCCGCCGAGGCGGAAGCCGCCGATCTGCTGGCTCAGTCCCGAAGCGAAGCCAGCAGCGCCCACGATGCTGCTGCCGCCGAAGGGCAAGCGGTTCTCCGCAAAGCGCGCAGTGAAGCGGAAGAGATCCTCCGTGCGGCGGAAGCCGAAGCCAGCAGCTTGCGCGAGGAAGCCCGGGCAGAGCGCGAGCGTGTCAGGCAGGAAGGGCAAGCGCAGCGCGAGCTTGTAGGTCAGCAAGCATCCGAAGAGCTGCGCCAAGCTCGCGAGACCGCCGATCGCATGCTCGAGCACGGGCAGCAGCTGACAGAGAACTTGCGCCAGATGAGTCGTTCCCTGCACCTCAACGCCGAGCGGCTGATCAACGACGTCGCCAACACGCATCGGGCGTTCGTCGAGCAACTCGAAAAGGCGCGTCCTGCCGGCGCTCCCGTCCGCGCGACGCCTCGCGGGGATGCGGAGCTCGGCATCCCGGAGTTCGTTCCGGAAAGCCCGCGCGGCCCGCGCCCGCCTGACCGGCTTTCCGACAGCCCTGGGGTTGACTCCGAGGCTTCGCGCAGCGGTTCGGAGACGGACCGCGCCCTTAAGCCAGATGCCGGCACCGGCGAGCGCCGCGGTCGCTGGCGCGCACGCTGACGCCAATCAGCGCCAAAAAGCTAAAGAACCTTTCTCCCCGTCCGACTTTGGGAGGTAAGTGCGGAAGCGCTCTTCGGTCGTTTTCGGCGAGCACTCCGCCGCGCCGATTGATTCGCCGCGAACGACACCTACCCCTCAAGAGATCCGGAGCAAAAGCACATCATGGAGACGACGAGCCCGAAGCGGCACGACGGATCAAACGTTGAGCCTGAAGCGGCCGACGGTTTCCAGGCCGTCGTGTCCGCTCCTAAGAACTTGGCCGATGCCAGCCGCCAGGTCGCGGTCATGGTTCAAGCGGCCGAAGCCGCAGCCGAGGACATGCGCCGCGAAAGCGAGCAGCTCCTCAGCGAAGCCAGGGCCGAAGCCGCTCGCATCGTGGCCGACGCCCGGCGCGAAGCCACCGCTGCTCGCGAAGCTGCCGAAGGTGACCTCGAGGAAATGCGTACCCGCGGCGAGGAGCGTGCGACGCAAATCGTACGCGAGGCGCGCAAGCAAGCTGCCGAGCTGACGCTCGGCGCCGAAGCGGCCGCCGACGAGACGCGCCGTGAAGCCGAAGCCGAAGTCCGCGAGGAACTGCGCAAGATCCGCGAGGTCCCGAAGCAGATCGGTTCCGAAGCCGCCGAGATCAAGCAGACCCTGCACCAGCTGGGCCAATTCCTGCACGCCAACGCCGAGCAACTCGTGCGCAACGTGGAATCAGCTCAGCGCGCGCTGACCGCTCAGGTCGACGCCGCCATGCCGGCTACGGCCACCACCGCGCCGCCCGAGTCCCAGCCGCCCGCGGCTGCCGCAGAGGCCGCCCCGGTCGCCGGTCCGCCCGCCCCCAAGCCGGCGCCCGTCAACGAGACTCCGGCCCTGCCGGCCGCCTTCCGTAAGAAGAGCGGCTGGTCGCGCGGCTAGTCCTAAGCAGTGATGAGGGCCCGGGGGCAGGACTAGACCCGGGCCCTCTTCGGGTTGTACACTCGAGCGTCTCCGGGGCTATAGCTCAGCTGGGAGAGCGCTTGGCTGGCAGCCAAGAGGTCAGGGGTTCGAGCCCCCTTAGCT